>JAGXIP010000073.1 GCA_024635585.1 Saccharicrinis sp.
CAACTATAGGATGTACTCGTTTAGGGGCGATTATATTTTCCCACTTTGCAATCCCGATCTGAACCTACCGGGCATATTTTATTTAAAACGCATCACCACCAACCTTTTTTACGATTACTCCAATACGCGACAGCCTATTGTTAAAAGTGACGGAGATTCTATTGAAATAGTCCAGGATTATAGTTCATTGGGCTTTGAGATGCGAGCCGAAGTACATGCTTTCAGGTTTATGTTTCCGCTTAATATTGGCTATCGATATGCCCGTTTGTTGGATTTGAACCAAAATAAGCATGAGTTTTTAATGGGTATTAACATATCCGGTTTCTCCCTTGGTCATTAATTAGAATTTTTTTCACTTTCACTTTCTTTTTTTTTCTCACCTGTTGACTATAGACATCATGCAAATGTCAACTCTTGAGTACACTATCTTACCATAACTGTAAATAAATTAGGCTTCGCTAAGTATTTAAGTATTCCTTTCTTTTCAGTCTTTTATCTGCTCCTGTCTTTTTGTGTTTATCTAGCGTAAATATGAGTTATACATTGCAGTTTCTAATTGCGTTTACAAAACAATAAGTGAGCTAATGTGTTTAATATTTAATAAGAAAAATTAAACACCACAAGATAAGCCAAATCTTATTTAATAATTTAAATAAAAGCCATGTTCAATCTATTCAATAAAAAAACAAACATCCAAAAGCTTGATGCCGAGTATCGTAAATTGCTTGCGGAGGCGCATAAGTTATCCACAGTTAATCGCAAGCTTAGCGATAGTAAAATTGTTGAGGCCAATGAAATAGCAAAACAAATAGAGAGCATTCAAATGCAAAATAATTAAATACTTGAACCTTTGAAGTATTTCTTAATCAATAACCACCGGCTTGCTCCTCCGCTTATCAACCGCTAAAGCTTTAAGCGAACGCGGTAGAGCCTCCGAATTGTAGCTATGGCGCTCGCGGAAAGCTTCGGCCACACGAGGACGACAGTGGTGATTAATAGTTATGTACTTTTTGCACATTTTTAAAAAATGTGCAGAACAAGCAATCAGATTATTATATTTGTAGCTGATTCAGTTAAAGGATAAAAAATGATTGATTTTTCGCAAGCTATCATCGATAAAATGGTGGTACACCAAGTAGGATGCAGAGCCGAGGCACAGCCGATGCGCTTTTCAAAGGATTTAATGCATCTGCAAAACGACGAGATGGTGGCCGATGTTTTACTGGGCTATTTTTTCAGGCCTTTCAAGGAGGATGCCTACTATAATTTCTGGCATACCGAGGATATTGACAAAAACGAGGTTTATACCATTAGCAATTCGCTTTTCGATAATGCTTCCGGTTTTTATGATGCATCTATTCGTATGGCCGAGCTCTTATACGAAAACTCCAACCATCCAAAAATTAAGGGAGGCGAATTTTATATGGCCATGTTTAGTAATTTGGTGGTGGATGGCGAGTTGGTGAATGCCATTGGTATATTTAAGTCGGAGAATAAGGAGACTTTTTTGAAGGTTTATTTAAAGGAACAGAATTTTGAGCTGGGAACTCAAGAGGGTATCAATATTAAAAAGCTCGATAAAGGTTGTCTTATATTTAATACCGAAAAGGAGCAGGGTTATAAAATATGCTCCATCGACAGTATTAACAAAGGTAACGAAGCCCGTTTTTGGGTAGATGATTTTTTAGGACTTCAACCCCGCGAAGACAATTATTACTTTACGCGCAATTACATGGAAATGTGCCGAGGCTTTGTTAATGATGTATATAACAAGGAAAACGAAGTGCCACGTGCCGACCAAATTGATATGCTGAACAAATCGATGGATTTTTTTAGCAGCAAGGATAATTTTAACGAAGCAAATTTTGAGCACGAGGTTATTGGTCAGCCAGAAATTATAGATGCGTTTAAGGATTATAAACAAAGCTATCAGCAGGAATCGAGCATACCTTTAATGGAGGAGTTTGATATTTCCAAGAGTGCGGTGAAGGGGCAAAAGAGCACCTTTAAGTCTATCTTAAAACTTGATAAAAATTTTCATGTATATATCCACGGCCGCCGCGATTATGTAGAGCGTGGTTACGACCAAAAAAAGGGGTTGAACTATTACACCCTGTATTACGAAATTGAAAGTTAAGTTGTGGAAAATGTAAGCCAGTCGCATATTTTAGATTATTGCCTTAAGCAAAACATACCGTTTGCTATTTACCAGTTGCCCAGAATTACCAAAACTGTTTTAATAGTTGCCCGAACTGTAAAACAAATGGATTTGGATGAGCTGCTTATGGCAGGTAAAGATGTGTTTGCTATAGCGCCTTTTTCTTTATCTGATCAAAAAATAACTTGTTTAACAAGCAATTTTGTAATTGGTGAGCAAGTAGAAGCATCTGTATTTGACCAAATAAAAAAGATAAAACCCTGCCTTGAAGAAGTTCAAGAACCCGCCTTTTGCGCCAGCCATTCTGATTATAAAGAACAGTTTAACAAGCTGTATGCCGAAATAACCAGCGGACGGATTTCAAAAGCCATTTTGTCGCGGATAAAACATTTAAGCAAGGTAAATAGGGAATTTGCGAGCAGCTTTTTTTATAAGCTATGCGAAGTATACCCCAAGGCATACAACTTTATGGTTTATACGCCCCAATCCGGCTTATGGACAGGTGCCAGCCCCGAGTTGCTTTTTAAAGCTATAGATGGTGTAGCAACAGCCGTTTCCTTGGCCGGTACAAGAAAAAGCACTGGCGAAGATTCCGCTTGGGGAACCAAAGAGCGCGACGAGCATCAATTGGTAAGCGATTTTGTATCAGCAGTGCTCACTAAATATGATATCCGCAATGCTGTGGTAAAAGGGCCTGTAACGGTGGTTGCTGGCAAAATGCTGCACCTGAAAACGCAATATGGTTTTGGTACCGAGAAGATTGCCGATAGGCTGGGTAGTTTTATTAACGATTTGCACCCTACGCCAGCCGTCTGTGGCTTGCCCAAACAGGAAGCGATGTTAGTTATTGAAGAGGTAGAACAGCACAAACGTACTTTTTATGCCGGTTTTTTGGGAAGGATACGGCCAAACGATATAAGGCTTTTTGTAAACATCCGCAGCATGAAATTTGTGAACGATGGAGCTGACCTTTATCTGGGTGGCGGCATAACATCCGGCTCGGACGCCGAAAAAGAATGGCACGAAACCGAATTGAAAGCACAAACCCTTTGTAGCGTGATCAAAAAAGTGAAAGGGATGCGGAAGGATTAAAATTTGGTTGCAGGTAACGCAAAAAATAGATAGTTTTTGAGCTATGATGAATTGTTGAAATGGAATGTTTAGATTTTAATTTTTTAAAGTCGGGAGAATAGATTGCTCTAAAGTATAAAGTAAAAATGAGTTTACTTATTACGTATATATCGAAGTTGTGGATATTAAAAAAAGCGACCACAATTAGTATCAAACAAGCAAAAAAAGTAAATTAGTCAAAAATGGAATAATTTGAAAAGACTATTTATCATATCAGGCTGCAATGGAGCAGGAAAAACGACAGCTTCTTATACGATTCTTCCAGAGATATTGGATTGTGATGAATTTGTAAACGCGGATGAAATTGCAAAAGGACTTTCACCATTTCATCCTGAATCAGCGGCAATTCAAGCAGGCAGACTTATGCTTGAAAAGATTAACAAATTAATAACAAAAGGACGAGATTTCGCTTTTGAAACTACTTTAGCGACTAAAAGCTATCGAAATTTTATTTTAAAGGCTAAAGACGATGGATACCATATTACATTGCTCTTTTTTTGGTTGCGGTCTTCTGATTTGGCAGTAAAAAGAGTTGAGACTCGAGTAAAAGAAGGAGGACATAATATCCCAGAAGACGTGATTAGAAGACGTTATGAAAATGGCTTGAAAAATTTCTTCGGAATATTTGAACCTATTGTTGACGAATGGATGTTTATTGATAACTCTGGAGAACCTTATGAGATAATTGCTCAAAAAAATAGTGCCGGAGAGATTTTGAAAAATGTTGATCGGTGGAATTATTTAGTAAGAATTTATAAATCAAATTGACATGGACAATAGTGATAAAATAATAGAGGGACTAGAAAAGGCTTATAGAAAATTGATTGAATTTAAAAAATATAAGAAAACTCCAATTATAGTTTCTAAGGATGGAAAGATAGTAGAGATTAATCCTCATAAAATAAATACCCTTAACAATGTATATACAAAATAGGTGCGATAGGAGTGAATTAAAGGGCGGTAGCCCGCTTCAACTTTTGTGTAACTAGATAGTGAATCTCCCGCAATCGACATCTTTTTATACCGCAATCCGCTATGGACATTGTTAAAAACGGTACAGAATAATGACTGGTCTTAAAATGTGAATACATGGATTTGATTATTGTAATATCTGGATTCCTGATTATGATTTTCTTAAACCTGCTATTTGCTCGTTTGATAATATAAAAAACAGTAAAAATTGACTGGAATTTATTCAGAAAAACTAAGATTGTTTTTAAGCCTAATTTGTATATTATATTGTGAAAACTATATGAAACTTGGTAGCCAAAAAAAATATAATTAAGTTCAAATAAACTTATGAGATAATGAAAAAATCCTTAGTAACTGTGTTTATTCTGTGCATGATATTAATTGCATGTGGACAAAAAAGCAAATCAATTGATTCTAAAATATGGGTTAATGACTTTGAACATGTTTTCACAGAGACTTAAGTTCAGATACTTGATTCAATCATACGTGATTTTGAGTCAAGAACAACAAATGAAATTGTTATTGTCACTGTTGATAATATTGGTGATTCTCCAAAAATGGTAGATTATGCAGTTGAGTTTGGAGAAAAACGGGGCGTTGGAGAAAAGGATAAGAAAAATGGATTGATTATTTTGTTTAGTCGTAACATGAGACAGACATTTATAGCTACAGGATATGGGACCGAAAAGATTTTAAAGGACGAAATATGTAAAGCGATAATAGATTCAACAATGGTTCTGTATTTTAGAAAGGAAGATTATTATGGAGGTTTAAAGGCAGGATTAGAGGAATGTATAAACCGATGGAAATAATTAATACTCATCCCCACATCAATGGTTATAGTTAACTGGCAAGACAATGGTTTGCGAGTATTTGTTTTCCAAATTGTCTTATCTTGTAACCTGATAAGTAAGACCTTTGAAATCGCCAACGAAACAATACCCAAACTGTTGTTTTAAGCTTCTTCCGTAATTTGGTTTTTAATAAAAATCACATCTCCCATGTAAAAAGGTATCTAATGCTTGCACAATTTTTTAAGGTTCAACTTTCAACTTTCAACTTGAGAATATTAAATAAACAATGACAAAAACATTATCCGATAAATCCATAGTGCAAATTTTGGTGCAACAATGCGTTAAACTTGGGCTTAAAGAGGTTGTTATTTCACCGGGTTCGCGCAATGCACCTTTAATACTTTCGTTTAATGTTTTATCCGACATAAAATGTTATACTATTGTTGACGAGCGTAGCGCCGGGTTTTTTGCCCTTGGCATGGCGCAACAGCTCAAAAGGCCGGTGGCAGTTTTATGCACCAGTGGTACCGCAGCGCTCAATTATGCCCCGGCCGTTGCCGAAGCTTTTTATCAGGAAGTACCCTTGCTTGTTTTAACAGCCGACAGACCAGAGGAGTGGATTGGTCAGGCCGATGGGCAAACCATTAACCAATCAAACATTTTTGCAAACTATATCCGTTTTCAGTGCGATTTGCCGGTAAATATAAACCACCCCGACGATCAGTGGTACATTGAGCGAAGTGTGAGTGAAGCATTTCAAAAAATGGTTTATCCGGTGGCGGGTCCTGCACATATAAACATACCCTTGCGCGAGCCATTGTACGGGCGTACCTTGCCCATGCCATTGCTTAAAAATCCATTTCGCAATTTAATACCCGATGCCGTTCTCAGCACAAACCAGCTGGATGAACTGGCTCAGCAGTGGAGTAATGCAGAATCGGTGATGATACTTAC
>JAGXIP010000074.1 GCA_024635585.1 Saccharicrinis sp.
ACGCTATTTCCTCTAATAATTATTTTGGAACCAACACAAAGTATTTTACTCGCAAATACGAAGGTTTATTTGTTATGGCTGCCGATATGAAGAATGTGAATGAATTTTACATAAATGGGGGTTTAGGAGCATCTGGAAGCGGCAATGTTGATGCAACTATCATTCGGTTAAATTATAAGGGAAACAATTATAAGGGATTCGTAAAAAGAGTTTATAATGCATACGACCCTAGTGTGAATCACTTGGTTATTGTTAAAGATGATGACGCCACTTCTCACACTTACTCGCATAATATTTATGATGATGCCCATCAAATTATCGGTTTGCAGAACACAGCACGCATTTATTATTTACTATACGCGAGCCAAAATGGTGGATATATCGACAATAACAAAACGGAAGAAATCATGAGGTCGTTTTTATCGGCCATTAATCCTGAAAGCTGGTTAGCACCTGAAT
The DNA here is from genome assembly GCA_024635585.1 of Saccharicrinis sp. Lineage (GTDB taxonomy): Bacteria > Bacteroidota > Bacteroidia > Bacteroidales > Marinilabiliaceae > Saccharicrinis. The sequence continues at coordinate 460 of JAGXIP010000074.1, forward strand.
TATGGAATGGCACCGTTGAAGCGGGCGAGACCTTCAATTTAAATTTAAACATCAATACAAGCAAATTAGATGAGGGTGATTATCGGGCTGCTGTTCGGATTATTAGCAACGATCCTGTTAACAAAATAGATAGCACCATAGTTAACCTTACGGTTAAAAACAATTTTGCGCCTGAATTGGTCAACCCCATTGGTAACAAGGTGATACACATGACCTACAACGATGAAATTGATTTGAACACGGTTTTCAGCGATCCGGATAACGACAAATTGTTCTTTACGGTTAACTCATCAAATACGGATGCTGTGTTTCCAGCTTTAAATAACGGTTCTGCATTACAATTATTTCCTGTGGCAGCGGGTCTATCTACAATAACTGTTAGGGCTACTGATAACAATTGGGACCCGGTTAGCTATACGTTCGATGTTTTGGTAAAAGCAAATAGTCTGCCCGTATTGGATATACAACTGGAAGATATAGCACTAAGCCACCTTAATCCATATCATATTTTTGAGCTTGACAATTATTTTTCTGATACTGATGGAGATGAGTTAACTTATTCATTGTCTACTTCAAATAACCTTGTGGTTAATTGTGAATTGTCGGGAAAAGTTTTGGTGGTTAACAATCGGCAGGATGGAATTGTAGTTATCACCGTTACGGCACTCGATGGCAAAGGCGGAAGGGTTTCTGATTCATTTGTTACCACCGCTACAGGTTTTGGAACCGCATTAAACGAAATGGATGACAGTTCAGGAATCAAAACCTATCCTAACCCGGTAAAAACCATGCTTAACATTGTATTGCCTGATTATTCAAAGGTAAAATCAATTGAAGTAGTCGGTTTAAGCGGTAAGAGCTTCATTACTATGACAGACGGATTCGATCCGCAAGTTCATTTGAATGTTGAAATGCTATCGGAAGGTTTGTATTTTATTATTATAACTACAATTGATAAAAAATTGCGGACTAAGTTTTTAAAAGAATAAGGACGATGTAATATGAAGTAAAGGTTGCTTTAATTAATTGATAGCCCACGGTTTTTTATTTCTTGAATCGCGAACTTTACTGCTTGAATCGTGAACCTCATTTCGTGACCCTCGAAACTCGTTTCTTGGGTCACGATGCTTAATTCTTGATTTCCGGTGAGAATAGAAATTTCTGAATTTATTCAAATCTTGCCAAAAAAAGTTGTCCAGATCTATTTCAAGTTATTTCTATTTATTTCCCTTTATTCTATTTATTTCATTTTTTTCCATCCACAAAGTAGCTAATTCCTATACCTATATCTTCTGTAAAAAGTAAATATAAGTGCCATGGCCAGTATGATGAGCAAGGGTAGCAACATATTAACAATCTTCCAGTAGAGGGATTCGTCAGCCACTTTATTTTTATCTAAAAGGCGCAAGGTATAGCTTCTGGCTCTGAGGTTCATCCAACCGGAATCGTCGCAGAGGTAGTTAACGGCGTTTAAAATAAAATCCTTGTTGCCAAAGGTTTGGCCGCTGAGCTGGTCGTAGCCTAGTGGCATAATTTTAGGGTTCGAATTTTTAAAACGAACTTCATTTTTTATCAGGTCGCCATCGGCCACCACAATCATTTTTGTGGGCTGGCTCTCGGTTTTCACTTCTGAAGGCTGGGGCGAAATATCTTGGGGTATCATTCTATTTTGGAACACAGACTCAAAAATGCCCTCCTGAATAATGGCAACGGGCATAAAGGATTGGGTGAAGGTATTGCGGTCGGGTTTTTCGTTTACAAAACCCAGGCTCACGAAAACAGGAACTTGGTCGGCCTTGGCATAACGTGAGGTTCGCAGCAATATGGTTCGTTTAATGTTTAACTGGCTGTTAACGGTGTCGATGGAGCTCACGAACTCACCCTGCACCACATTCATATTGCGCGAAATAGGATGGTTGGGCTGTGGTATCAGCAGGGGGCTGTAGAGCCAAGGTGCAGGTACAATCTTGGGTTCTCCGCCGGCACCGGTCACCGTGATGGGTATCATGGCAGCCTGAATATCTTGAATAAGTACAGGATTTATGCGCACGCCATATTTAAACAATTGATCTCCAATATTCAAATCAGCCATCAAACCCACTGTTTCTGTGGAACTGCGCAAGCTGTCGAGGGTAATGTTAACGGCATCCACCAGCCACATCACGCGACCGCCATTCATCATATATTGGTCGATGGCAAACTTATCGCTTTCGGAAAATTGTGTTTGTGGTTTGGCTATGATAATGGCTTTATACGGATTCAGAATAGTTGGATCCTTGCCAATAAGGCCTCTTTCTACCTGATAATATTGCGAAAGATGGTCGGTTATGTCCATCACATCCAGCTCGTCCAACTCGCCGTGTCCCTCCAAAAACGCTATTTTGGGTTTATCATCCAGGGTTATCCGGCGTATGGCATCGGTAAATTTAAATTCCAGTCCCTCAATGGACTTATTTAAATTTTCGGCACCCGAAAAGCCTTTGATATTTTCTAACAGGTTAATGGGGAGTTGCTCGTCGTTTATAGATAGTAAAGCATAAGGATACACATAGGTGGTGGTGTTCCGTCCGTCTTCTTCCTGTTCAAAAACGGGCTGCGGATTCAAACCTAGCTCTGCCAATTCATCAAGTTTCTGTTTATTTTCTTTTGGAGTTCCACCAGTTGGATCTATGAATTGGTACTCGATGTTGCGACCGCCATAGATGCTGAACTCATTCATCAACTCGTGGGTAGCTTTGGCAAACCTAGAGAAATCAACATTTAAATCACCTTCGAGGTAAATTTCAATTTCGATGGGTTCATCCATGTGAGCCAGCAGTTCCTTGGTGTTATCAGACAAAGAATAACGTTTTTCGCTGGTTAGGTCGAGACGGAAGAACCAGGATGCGGCCAACAAGTTAAGGAGCACAATGCCCAAAACCAGGATAATCAGGTTTCGCAGATCTTGTATTTTATTTATTTTCTTCATGATCTTACCACTTTTTGCTGCTCAACACCGTACGGTTCAGGTACAGAAAGAACGTTATCATACTTAAAAAATAAAGCACATCTCTGGAATCCAATACGCCCCGGCTCATGGATTGATAATGCTCGTCGATACCCATAAAAACAATGAGCGACTGGCTGCTTCCGGATACCATTTGCGACAAGGCTTCGAAACCGTAGTAAAAAACAAAGCTAAGCACTACGGCCATGATAAACGATACGATTTGGTTATCGGTGAGCGAGGAGCAAAAAATACCTATGGCTACATAAATGCCCGATAAAAAAAGTAGTCCGATAAAGGAGCCCCAGGTTCCGCCATAGTCAATATTGCCCACGGGGTTGCCGAGCTGTATTACCGAGTAAAAATAAACCAAGGTGGGCAAGAGGCTGATAACAACCAAGGTAAACCCGGCAAGGTACTTGGCCATTACGATATGCCACTCGCTTATGGGGCGGGTGTACAGCAGTTCCATGGTGCCGGTACGTTTTTCGTCGGCAAAAAGGCGCATGGTTACGGCAGGCACCAAAAACAGGTAAAGCCATGGTGCCAGGTAAAACAAAGAGTCAAGGCTGGCATATCCACCAAACAAAATATTCATTTGACCCGGTATCACCCACAAAAATAAACCTGTGAGCACCAAAAATACGCTTGCCACCAAATAACCGGTAACGGAACTAAAAAAAGATGCTATTTCTTTACGATATAAACTCCACATGGATGTATGGTTTATGATTACCCCAAGCTAAAGCATGGGGCTAGTTAATGCTTTAACCATTAATTTTGCCGCGCGTGAACTGGTTCCGGGCTGTCCCATAATTTTTCGTAGCTCGTTATAGTTGTTAAATATATTAATTCTATAATCCTGATCAGTAAGCAATTTATTCAACTCTTGTTTTAAGGCAATAAAGTTAAGCTCATCCTGAATCATTTCTTTAACGCCCGTTTTGTTCAAAATTAAATTAACCAATGAGATATGTTCCACTTTAAGGACAAATTTTTTAAGAAATTTATAAAAGTTTTTACCGCCTCCCATTTTGTAGCACACAATCTGTGGGCATTCTAATAAGGCTGCTTCCAGCGTTGCGGTTCCCGAAGTAACCAGGGCACCTTGCGCTTGCTGCAATAGCTCGTAGGTTTGTTTGTAAATTATCTTAACATCTTTGCCTTGCACAAATGGGTCGTAATCAGCCTTGGTAAAGGAGGGGGCGCCAGCAATTACAAACTGAAAGGCAGGAAACTCATCTATCATCTTTAACATTTCGGGCAGAATATAATGCAGCTCTTGTTTTCGGGAGCCTGCCAGCAATGCCACCAAGGGTCGGGTGTCTAAATTGTTTCGCAGCTTAAAAGTATTTGCATCTTCACCCTTGTTGTTTCGCTCTGCTATGGCATCCAGCACCGGGTTACCCACATAGTCGATGGGCACGCCGTGCTCTTGGTAAAATTTTGTTTCGAAGGGTAAAATGGTAAACATCTTATCTACATAAGCTTTTATTTTTTTTACCCTTCCGGTATTCCAAGCCCATATTTTTGGCGAGATATAATAAAATACTTTGATACCCTTTTTCTTTGCAAACTCTGCCATCCTCAAATTAAATCCAGGATAATCCACCAATATGAGCACATCGGGTTTGTAATACAACAAATCGCTTTTGCACAGTTTAAAGTTGGCTCTTATCTTACCCAAATTTAACAACACCGATTTGATGCCCATAAATGCCGTATGCGAATAATGGCGAACCAAATGCCCTCCAACCTCTTCCATTAAATCGCCACCCCAGAACCTAAATTCGAAGTCGGGATCCTCAACCTTGAGTTGTTTCATTAAATTGGATGCGTGCAAATCGCCCGAAGGCTCACCCGCTATGATATAGTATTTCATTTTTCCAAATAAGACTTTTAGATAATAGATAATAGACAAAAGATATTGAGCCAAACGATTCCAACTTCAAAACTCCAAACCTTGAACTCGAAGCTCCACGCCAATCGCCAATCGCCAATCGCTATAAGGTAAACCTTAGAACTACCACCACAATGGCATACACTAAAGTGGCTGTAACGATACCCCTGGCAGCCAACAGCCGTTCGAGCTTAATGGCTATTAAAAAAAACAGCAGGTTAGGTATTACGCTTAAACTAAGTAGCTTGGTAAAACCTTGTAGTCGTAGTAATCCATCTACAAACTGCTTAAACGACAAGGTATCGCCAAAACGGAAATAAAATATTGCATAGGAGGTAATGAGGGGGAGTATCATACCTATTAATAGGCCTATATACAGCTTGTTACATTTACAATTCATAGTTTTTATTTTTCTTTAGCGAGTCGATATTGGTAGCATCAATAGTGCAGGGCACCACGCTGGCATAATTATTTAGCAAATAATATTCATCGGTATCTGTGGCGTTGGGTTCCAGGTTTTCAAAGTGGCCGGTAAGCCAAAAGTACTTCCTTCCGCGCGGGTCGGTACGTTCTAAGAATTCCTCTACCCATTTGCCTTTTCCCTGCCTACAATATTTAATGCCTTTTATTTTATCAGTATAAGGTATGTTCACGTTTAAATAAACACCAGTTTCCAATCCGTTTTTAAGCACATCTTCAAAAACTACTTTTACAATTTGATAACAGCTCGAAAAATCTGCGTCCGGTTCATAAGTCAACAACGAAAAACCAAGAGATGGTATGCCGTTTAGGGCTCCTTCGCGGGCAGCTCCCATGGTGCCGGAGTAATGAACACTGGTAGAGCTGTTTGAACCATGGTTAATTCCTGATACAATATAATCGGGATAGCGATCGAGCACGGTATGCAAGGCTAGTTTAACACAATCTACCGGGGTACCATTGGTCATATAATACCTTACGCCGTTTTTTGTGCCCATGTCTTTAAGGTATAATGGAGTCTTAACGGTAATGGCATGTGACATTCCTGAGTACGATTCATTGGCAGATATAACTACTAAGTCTCCAAAATCCTTCATGGCTTCCACCAAACTGGCTATTCCCTTGGCATGGATGCCATCGTCGTTGGTAATTAATATCAATGGTTTATTTTTCACTGTATAAAGATGTTTTACGATAATAAAATAAGTTGTCAAAGATACAATACATACGTCGATATAGAAAAATTATTCTGTGGAATGAAAATAGGAACTAGAATCTACTCCGAAGAGTCTGAGTTCATTTTTTTTTACCTTACTTACCCCTATCCCTTAAAGGGGGAATTGTTGAGAATCAATGTGCTATTTACAGTCCCCTTTAGCAGTCCCCTTTATGGGATTTAGGGGTGAAACGCGAGAATTACCCTGTCTCTTAGAAAAGAATTGTTTTCTTTTCTAAGAGACACTACTTAGTTTTAAACACTGATATTGGCAAGTTGCGCACAAAATAATTACTTTTGTTTCCGCAAATTAGTATTTGCCCCTGTTGTGCCTGTAAAATCCACAGCTTGAGCTAGTCCCAAACAACATATAAAATCATTTCGAATGCAAATTTCATATAACTGGTTAAAAAATTATTTAAACCTAAATATCGAAACCCAAAAAGTTTCGGAAATTCTTACTGCTATTGGCCTTGAGGTTGGTGGAATGGAACAGGTAGAATCTGTAAAAGGAGGTTTGGAAGGTCTGGTGATAGGAGAGGTGCTTACCTGCCAGCAACACCCCAATGCCGATAAGTTACGCCTTACCACCGTTAATATCGGTGAGTCCGAAGCTTTATCTATTGTTTGTGGGGCCCCCAATGTGGCAGCAGGTCAAAAAGTGGTGGTAGCAACTATTGGAACCGTTTTGTATAATGGCGACGAGAGTTTTACCATAAAAAAAGGTAAGATACGGGGCGAAGAATCGTGGGGTATGATTTGTGCCGAAGATGAAATTGGTTTGGGAAGTAGCCACGATGGTATTATGGTTTTACCTTCTGACGCCAAAGTGGGGACACCTGCCAAAACCTATTTTAATGTTGAAACAGACACGGTTTTTGAAGTTGATTTAACGCCCAATCGTGCCGATGCAGCTTCGCACTACGGTGTGGCTCGTGATTTAGCTGCCTATTTAAAAGCAAATGGACAGGAAGTTAAGTTGACTCTTCCTTCGGTGGAAGATTTTGCTGTAGATAATAAGGATTTTGTAGTAGATGTAAAAGTGGAGCACACTGAGGCTTGTCCCAGATATGCGGGTGTAACCATTTCGGATGTACAGGTGAAAGACTCGCCAGATTGGCTCAAAAATAAACTGACCACCATAGGACTCACGCCCATCAATAACATTGTGGACGTAACCAATTTTGTACTGCACGAGCTGGGTCAGCCACTGCACGCTTTTGATGGCAGCGAAATTAAAGGCAATCAAGTGCTGGTGAAAACCTTGCCCGATAAAAGCAAATTTACCACACTCGATGAGGTTGAGAGAGAATTATCTGCCCAGGATTTAATGATTTGTAATGCCGAAGAAGGCATGTGCATTGCAGGCGTTTTTGGCGGTATAAAAAGCGGTGTAAAAACATCAACCACAAAAATATTTTTGGAGAGCGCCTATTTCAACCCCGTATTTGTGCGCAAAACAGCCAAGCGATTTACTTTAAGTACCGATGCATCGTTCCGCTTTGAGCGAGGTATAGATCCTAATATTACGATTTTCGCCTTAAAAAGAGCTGCCCTCCTGATTAAAGAAGTGGCCGGAGGAAGTATCTCGTCGGATATAATTGACATTTATCCTAACCCTGTTAAAAACTTTGAGGTTGCCGTTACCTGGAAAAACATCCAACGTTTAATTGGTAAAACGTTGAAGCAAGAAACCATAAAAGGTATTTTAATGGCTTTAGATATGCAAATAAGCAGCGAGGATGATAAAGGTATGCTGTTATCCATACCTCCTTATAGGGTTGATGTTCAGCGCGAAGTGGATGTGATTGAAGATATTTTGCGGATATATGGTTACAACAACATTGAAATACCCACGGATGTGCATTCTACCTTGGTTTATTCCGATAAACCGGATAACCACAAGGTGAAAAATATTATTGGTGATATGTTGGTAGCACAAGGCTTTAACGAAATCATGTGCAACTCACTTACCAAACCATCGTACTATGAAACGTTGGATAAATACCCCGAAGCTAAGGTGGTGAAGCTTTTTAACCCACTAAGCTCCGATTTGGGTGGAATGCGCCAATCCCTCCTTATGGGTGGACTGGAATCCATAGTGCATAATATCAACCGCAAAAACAGCGATGTTAAAATTTTTGAATTTGGAAATTGCTATGCACTAAATCCCGAAGGCGAAAAAGGAGATTTAAAGAAATATACAGAAGAGCAACGTTTGGGCATATTCCTCACAGGTAACATGATTAAGGCCAATTGGAATGCCAATGAACGGGCGGTTTCCTTTGCCGATTTAAGAGCCGTGGTGGAGCAGGTTCTCATGCGCCTTAATATACCCCAAGGTATGATTTCAGAAACTCCGGTCAGTAATAATATGTTTATCGAGGGAATCGATATTAGCACCAAAAATAACATCCATTTAGTTGATTTTGGAATTGTAAACCCGGCCATGGGAAAAAGCTTTGGATTAAAAGAAACCGTTTATTTTGCCGAATTGAATTGGGACAAGCTGTTAACCCTTGCCGGAAAACAAAAGGTGCTTTACAAAGAAATAGCCAAATATCCCGAAGTGAGCCGCGATTTGGCGCTATTGGTAGACAAAAAAGTAAGCTTTGGTCAGATACAGGAAATTGCCGCTAAAACAGAACGTAAGCTATTGAAAAGCGTATCGCTGTTTGATATTTACGAAGGTGAAAAATTGGGTGCCGATAAAAAGTCATATGCCGTTAATTTTATTCTGCAAGATGAAAACAAAACACTTACAGATAAACAAATAGAGAAGATAATGAATAACCTCATTGGCAATTTCCAGAAGCAATTGAATGCGCAATTGAGGTAGGTTGACTAATAGCTAATAGCTAATAGCTAATGGCAGATGGCTGCATGACCTGTTTTTTGCAGCGGTTGGCCACCTCGACATAGCTACCCACGGATAATTATGTGCAAGATTTGCCCGAGCGTAAAAACGAACAATTAATGTCTTTGAAATCGATCTGCTAAGAACAATTAATCAATATGGAAAATTTTGAAATAAATACAATTTTGACGCTAACATTAGTCTTAATCATATTATTATGGGTTGTTCTAATATTTGGACCATGGCTGAGAGCTCTCCTATCTGGAATCCGGATAACTCACACTGAAATGCTTCTTATGAGATTTAGAAACTCACCAGTGAATTCTATAATTAATGAAATGGTTAGAGCAAGGAAGGCTGGTGTTCTGGTAAACCGAGATGAAATTGAAGCTTGTCATCTTTCGGGAGGGAATGTGAAAAATGTTATCGACGGACTTGTTTTTGCAAAAGCTCATGATTTCAAACTGACAACAAAAGAAGCTCTTAAACTTGACTTGCAAAAACGTGATATTGTTAATTATCTGAGAGAAAAAATATAGAAAGCCAGAGTATAACTAAATCATACCATTCAAGTTGTACCATCCGCTAACCATATCAGCTAACACCTAATAGCTAACACCTAACACCTAACATCTAATACCTATCCGCTAATAAAAAACCTGTAACCTTTTATATCCGCAATAGTATGAGTTGAAGTAGGTGTTGAGAAAACAATTTTAGTGCAAAGTAGTTAATTGTTTATATCTCACACTTGTCACGTTGTTCGCGCCAAAATATTTGTGTTTTATTGGTGCGACTAATAAAATACTTTAAGATGAATTCACGTATTTTTTATAAAACTATTCTGCTGGGCACAAGCCTTTTCTTTACTTATATTAGTGGTTGGGCACAAATAAACGAATCGTATAAATATGCCTATGCCAATTTTGATACAAGCGCTACGGGTAATCTTTATTTTAGGTTGGAGATCAATAATTTTGTTAAAAACAACGAATATTTTGGTGAATATACCGAGGGACGAACCCTGCCGGGCTATTCCGTTCAGCCTTCGCTAATGTATTATGCCGGTAAAAATGTTCGTATAAAGATTGGTGCCCATATTCTGAAATATAATGGAGATAAAGATTTTTCGGAAGTTTTTCCGATTGTTTCGGCACACGTTAAGCTTGGCAAGCAATGGGATATGATTTTGGGAAATATAAGGGGAAACGTTCAGCACCGTTTGATTGAACCATTGTTTAATCCCGAATCTGTTTTTCTTAAGCCCGACGAGTCTGGAGTTCAGTTTCTTTATAATTCACCAAAACTATGGTTTGATGCGTGGGTGGACTGGGAACAATTTATTTTTAAAGGCGACAGCATCCCGGAAAAGTTTACCTCAGGGCTTAGCCTTGATTACAGGCTTACCAATCCGCAATCTGCCATTGATGTAAGTATTCCTGTGCAACTTACTACGTTTCACCTGGGTGGGCAAGTCAGTGATTACAAAACAGAGTCGTATTCGTTATTTAATACGGTGTCAGGAATTAAGTTATCGCGGGATCTGGGTTCGGGGTTTTTCCAAAAGATTGGTTTACATACCTATTATCTAACTTATAGTGAGCTTACCGAAGCTCGTGGCTTGCCTTTTACAAAGGGACACGCCATTTATCCAACCGGTTTACTTACCTATAAGCGTGGTGAATTTATGTTGGGTTATTGGCACTCAGAAAATTACTTTGCCCTCAAAGGCAGTCCATTGTTTTGGTCTATATCTGATTATAATTTAGGCTATTACAATAAAAATAGGCATATCGTAACGTCCAAGTTTACCTATAACAAAAATATTTTAAAAAAGGTAAAGCTGATGGCGCAGGCGGCTACGTATTACGATGTTGATGCTGGGCAGCTGGAATATTCTTACGGATTAAGTCTCACATTTACACCTAACTTTTTTATTACAAGACTAAGCTTTGAGTAGCATCACTCTTCTGTTTTATTAACCGACTGTTTCCTATTTCCACATTGCACTATCGCAGGTGAAACAGGTAAATATGCCAGTTGCATTTTTTAGGTTTCCGGCTAAAGGCGAGGGCAATACAAGGTTATCACGATTAGCATCCTTGGCATTTTGCATGGATATTTGATATTCATAATTGGCTTGTGTCATCCTTCGTAGCACTACTTTTAATTTCTCCAAATTACCGTTTGGCGCAACATCATATTTAAAGCTAACTGTATCTTCGAAATTCTTATCACTGTAATCCAAAAAACGATTTTTCCGGATCAGTGTGTCAGTATGCTGAGCATTAATATTTATCATGTAGAAATTATGCCATGATTCTGCCGAAAGTACAAAATCAAACTTCACCTCATTGTTTTGTAACAGGGCGTTACAAATATGCACCGGCTCGGGAATGGTAGTGGATGCCGTTATGGTATCATTATCTGGCGTAATCACATGCAATTTGGCTATGGTCTGATTTCGCGGAATAAAGTGATAAGGATGCCCATAGTTATACAGATAATAAGTGCCGTTTTGTTTAAATAGCCCTTGTCTTAGGATAAGCGTATCAATCTTAACATCAAACTCCAACGAATAATCCAATTTGTAATCCTCATGCAAAGGTTGCAGTTTAGTGGCCGATAAACGGTAATCTTCGCCAGGTATCAGATAGCATTCCACAAAATATCCCGGCTCTGTATGCAAACCGTTAAACGACAGCTCCTTATTTTCGACGCACGAGAATAGGAAGGCAGATAGCAGAATGAATAGGGATATAAGGTGTTTCATTTTTTTTAGACTGTTAGATAATAGATATTAGAATTTAGACTATTAGATAATAGACATTAGACTTTTAGACTTTAGAGTATTAGATAATAGACCATTAGATATTAGATTACACTACTGTCCGGTGAAACATTTGCATCTTAACTTAGTGCTCAAGCCGCACAGACTCTTACTTTTTTTATTTAAGATTATTGCTTCGTTCAACATAATTCAAGCAAGCTTGATTCTGTCCTCACACATCGCAATAATTGGCTGCAGCCCCAAAAAGTAAGCAAAAAAGGCCGCCGCTGCATATAATTTACTAAAAATCAGATTAGTCGGCTAAAATCTAGAAACTCGCTGCGCTCAAACAGCCCAGATTTTTTAACGCCACCTAACCTGATTTTATTTACGGAAATTTTCTGAGGCGGAAGTAAGCCCTAACCTAATTGAAAATCTCTCAACACTATTAAAACATTGCGTTTGAGAGTGAATTAAAAAAAAAGTTTACCGGACACCAATGATTAGATTAGTAAATTTCTATCTCTTAGTCACCTAATCACCTCATCCCTCATCCCTCATCCCTTATCTCTAATCTCTCAGTCTCTTATCTCTAAAAACATAACTTACCGAAATATAAGGCATAAAAGGGAATATTACCTTGGAATTTAATGTAAACTGTATGAAATTATTGTCTTCATATTCCGATTGTACATACACAAAACTTGGGTTTTGCTGATTATATACATTGTAAGCCCCTACGTTAAATTTTAAGGCATTGGTATGCAAGTTCTTCCAATATTCAATATTTATATCCAAGCGATGTGTTGAAGGCATTTTATAGTTATGCCTGTCTGTGTACACTGGAATAAACTCTAAAGTGTTGCCGCCAATATCTTTTACCAGAGCAACACCAGCAGGCACCGTGGCCATAATACCCGATTTAAAGGTCCACATGGCATTCAGGTTTACCCCTTGGCTTAGTTTAATAGAAGCGTTCCACAATATATTATGGCGTACATCGTAGGGAGGATTAAAATATTGTCCGCCATTAATAGCCGCAAACTTTGTTTTTACATGCGATAGGGTGTAGTTTAACCTTAAATACGCCGGACCGGTGTTATATACAAAATCCACTTCTGCTCCCAACGAATTACCCGAACCCGACAGCATTTTACCGATGCTCTCACTTAAATCATTTCGATTAAACGACTCAAATTCCTTGATATCTTCTAACTTCTTGTAAAAAGCACCTAAACTAATACTCGAAACAGGATTTATCTGCCATTGCGAACCTATTGACAAATGATGGCTGCGACCCGGCAATTGATCCTTCACTGGCAGCCATATATCCACAGGACTTTGAATGGTGAATATATTCATGCGCTCCTCAAATTGCAAGGAGTGAGCATAATCGAACCATGTTGAAAAACGCATATGGTTAAATTTGAGGTTTAGTCGCGGCGATAAAAAAAATGTAGAACGGTTATTCAGATAGGTAGATACGTTGAGCCCAGAGCTAAGCATAAGGTTTTTGCGCAGCCACAGTTGGCCTTCGGCAAAAGCATGTAGCAGATGATTTGAAAACGCATTTTGCGTTAGACTTTCAATCTCCTGATTATAATCGTAGCTTTTAAAAGATGTGTTGATACCATAACTTACATCCAGTACCGAGGATAACTGAGTACGAAATTCAGTGTTTACGTTCCATTGTGCCGTCTTGTTGATTGTTTTGGAATTAACCGTTGAACCCAATTCCACATCTGAGGTATAACGATTGTGCCCTATCGAAAAGAGTGCTGTGGAACGTTTGCCCAAGGATCCGGTTACCGACAGCACATTAGAGAAGGTACCCCAATTCAATCCATAGCTAAAACCACCGTTTAGTTTCATGGGCAGATTGTCAGTTGTAAACAGCGTGTAAAAAGAAGCTTTCCAATCATTTTTAATCGGAAACGAATAGGCTATGTTTAAATCACTAAAGGCATAAGAGGGCAATTGCTCATCTATCTTTTTGCCTTGATTATAGCCTTTGGCCAATAGCTGAAAATACGATTGGCGAAAACTGACCGCTAACAGCGACTTTTTATTTTTGTCGGGTTTTATTTTAGCCTTAGCCGACGAAGCCAAGAGCCCCAGGGTTATTTCGCCCGCAAAATTTTCGCTCATATAATTCACCGGTTGCATATCAATATACGACGATAAGTATCCGTTGTATTTAGATGGATAACCAGACTTGTAAAACTTGGAGTGGTTGAGGATGTAAGGGTCGAAGGTGGACATAATACCCGCAATGTGTTGCGGATCGGCCAGTTGAATGCCATTGACCAGATAGGCATTCTGCGAGCTGTTTCCGCCCCTTACGTAAATGCCGGCATCTAACATACCCAGAGAAGTAACACCGGGGAAAGTGCTCAGATATTTCAACACATCCTGTTCACCCATAAATGCCGGAACCCTATTTATCCCTATCGAACCCAGATTATCATATCCCGGATGTGCCTGAGTAGCTACGTTTACTTCCGCAATGGAAAAATCCTTTGCCTGTAATACAACCGTATCCGATTTCAAGGCTGAAAAGGGGATGCTCTGGCTGATGTAATTTAAGTGCCGAAACTCCAAAAGATCACCATCGTTGGCTTTAATATCAAAGGCACCCGAATGGTCCGATACAGTTCCTTTTCCGTTTGTTATATTTTTTATCTGCACCGCCTCAATGGGCATGCGGTCATAACTTACCACCACACCATTTTTTTGTGCCGATAAAGCAGTGCCCCACAACAAAATAAGCAGACAAGCGCTGGAACGATTCAAGGAGTATATAGTTAAAATTACACCCGTGAAAATACGATAAATAAAAACAATTTGGCAATTTTAAACTCATGAAATCAAATGCTTAGCATAAGCTCCATTAATGCCAATGTAGGAAAACCATGCGATACTTTTTGGAGGAGCCACAATAAATATTGCATAGTATGGGAAGGTTACTAAAATTTACTCACTTGATTTCCAAAATCAACTCTACCTAGTAGAATAACTTTTTTGTAATATTTTTTGGGGATGATTAAGTAATGTGAACATATTCCTTATATTTGGAATGATATGTTCATAAATAAATGAAAGAGATAGTGGTGTATATTCACCTGAACATATAACAACGTTGAACGAAAGCTCCATTGGGAGCTAACTTGAAAATTCGTAACTTAAGGTATTATTCATAAATACATTAAGTCATGAAAAAAAACATTACGTACTCAAGTGATCAGGGAGATGCGTTTGCGCAATTACAGCGAACGCACCATTGCCACCTACGTTACTGAGCTCTCCTCGTTGGCCAAGTATTATCAAAAGTCTCCTGCAGACCTGAGCCGCGATCAGGTAAAAGATTTTTGTTATTACCTTCTTCAAGAGAAGCACCTCTCCAACTCGACCATCAATCAATTGATTAGTGCCTGGAAAATAAGATGTACTGGGCAACAAATGGGAGGGGCTCAAGATTAAACGTCCGCGCACGGAAAACGTGGGCGAGATGCCCAATTTGTTGAAACCCTTAAAAATTACCAGATCATGACTGCAACTAAAAACACTCGACACAAAGTAGAGTTAGCCGATGTGGTCAGGTTATGCCGCAACGAGATAAGTGCCGGTAAGAAGTTATGTGGCGCACAGTACAAGGCCATCGAAGATATCGCCAAGTGCCGTACCTCGCAAGCGGGAGGACATATATCTTATTGCAACAATTGCGGCCACGGCGAACAAGCCTATAACTCTTGCCGAAACCGCCATTGTCCCAAATGCCAGTACATAAAACAACAACAATGGGTCGACAAGCTTACTGGTAAGTTGATGCCGGGCAGGTACTTTCATATAGTCTTTACCGTGCCTGCCGAACTGCACAAGTTGTTTTATATCAACCAAGAGGAGTGTTATGGCCTCCTTTTCCGCTCCGCCTCGGAGGCTTTGCAGAACGCGGGAAGAAACCCGGCATTTCTTGGGGCGGATGTTGGGGCGTTGTGTGTACTCCATACTTGGGGGCAGACGTTGACTTATCATCCACACGTACACATGCTAGTCCCTGCTGGCGGACTTACGTCGGACGGGATGGAATGGGTTGAGTCACCCAAAAAGTTTTTCGTACCTGTAAAGGCGCTTTCGCGTATGTTCAGGGGCATATTAATCCGCCAGCTAAAGGTGTTGGTTGCCAATGACAAACTGAGGCTGCCCGAAGGTTTTGAGGAGTTCGGTATACTCAAGGAAAGACTATACCAAAAAAACTGGAACGTATACTGCAAAAAAGCTTTTGGGGGAATAAACAGCGTATTAAGATATCTCGGACGATATACCCACCGGGTGGCCATATCGAACAATCGGCTGATAAGCCTGTCCGGGAAAGAAGTCACTTTTAGTTACAAAGACTATAGACAAGGCCATAAGCAAAAAGAGATGACTTTGAGCAACGTGGAGTTTGTCCGCCGCTTCCTACAGCACGTACTGCCCAGCGGATTTTTTAAGATAAGGTACATAGGCGTACTGGCCATCGCTCACATCCAC
>JAGXIP010000075.1 GCA_024635585.1 Saccharicrinis sp.
GCAGAATTGCGGGAGGCTATTAGAGTTCCTTCTCATAAGGGGAAATGACTAAGATGGCGAGTTCCCCCGAATCAAGGTAGGGGCAGGCTATGTGGCAATTAAAAAACAAATTTTAGACACATGAAAGACAATTGGCAGAATATGAGCATTGAGGAGCTTATTCAGGTTTTTGGCACCGAGAGTGGGAAAGATAGGGAAGAGGCACGAGATAGATTGGTTAGCAAAGGGAATGTGGCTGTATCATCGTTGGTAGATTTGTTGGATCATCCACAATATATCTATCGATGGGAAGCTATGATGACACTTAAAAATATTAAGGAAGAATCGCTAATACCTGTTTTTATTAAAAGGTTAACCGACAGAGAACAGGATATAAGATGGATTGCAGCCAAGGGGCTTATTCATCAGGGTAAAGCTACCATTAAACCTTTGCTCGATTTATTGATAGATAATTCGGAATCGGTATTTGCTATTGAAGGGGCGCATCACATTTTTAATGGGTTACATAAAAACAAACAACTGCCCGATAGTTTTCCTTTTGATACTATAATGCCTTTGTTGGAAAATACACGCCATACTGAACATCTTAAAGTAGTTGCATTTAATGTTTTGCATGCAATGGGTGGCGTGTAACAAAAGAGAATAAGGTATTTGTTGCTTTGTTTTTCACGCAGATTTCCGCGGATACTAATTCGGGTTTTATTAAGGTGGGTTGGTTTTGGGAGAACGAGAAGTTGCTTTGATATACCAACTTACTTTCTGTTATTAATTGAAACTGTTTTCCTTTTTGTGACGACCTGTCCCGCAGGATTACGGGGGCAAGCCGTCAAGGAAAATAAATTTGAATACGGTGAAGTGATGTCGCTTTCCGACTTGCAGTCAAGCCGATACTCCAAATGGGGACTGATAACTGATTAACTGCTAACTGCTAACTGCTCACTGTTCATTACTAACTGTTAACTGTTCCGTTACTTCAATTACTCTGGTACTGTTATCATCCAGTACGCTTATTTTTACGTCGTATCTTTTTAGGGGGAGGAGAGAGGCAATTTTTTCGGGCCACTCCACAAAGCAATAGTTATCGGAGTAAAAATAATCTTCATAACCTAAATCAAAGGCTTCGTCCTCTTCTTTTAAACGATAAAAATCGAAGTGGTAAACTTTATCTCCCTTCTCGGTGTCATACTCGTTTACAATGGAAAAGGATGGGCTGTTAACCACATCTACCACATGTAGTTGGCTGCACAGCGCTTGAATAAAAGTTGTTTTGCCTGCTCCCATGCTGCCATAAAAACAAAATACGGCAGGCTCGTTATAGATGGCCATAAATTCTGTGGCTACCTGATCTATTTTATCCAAGGAGGGGATTGTAAAGGTGCGGTCTTTCTTTTTCAACTTATACGTAGTTAACTTGTTGTAGTATGCTTTCCTTTATTTGTCAAATATATCTATTTTTTTGGCGATAATACCACATACGGAATCAGCATTTCTTCCATGGAAACACCGCCATGCTGAAAGGTATCCTTATAATAGCTTACGTAGTGGTTGTAATTGTTGGGGTAAGCGAAAAAGTCCTCGTTGGTGGCAAATATATAACTGGTGGACACATTTACTTTGGGTAACTGCACTTCCTCAGGTTTGGTTATTTCAAATACCTCTTTCGATTTGTAGTTGAGGTTACGACCTTGCTTGTATCGTAAATTGGTAGAGGTTTCTTTATCGCCAATAACCTTTACTGGATTTTTTACCCGTATGGTGCCATGGTCGGTGGTGATGATTACTTTCACCTTTTCATTTTCTAATTTGTCGAGTAAATCTTTCATCACAGAATGCAAAAACCACGATTTACTTAGCGAGCGGTAGGCTGATTCGTCATAAGCCAGTTCTTTTATCATCTTACTCTCGGTGCGAGCGTGCGACAGCATATCTACAAAGTTGAAAACCACTACTGATAGATCATCGTTGAGCAGATTGGCATAATTGTCAATCAATTGTTTGCCGCTTTCCATGTTTGCCACTTTTTGGTACGAGTAGTTTGCCTTATGTCGGAAACGCTTAAAGAAGGTACCTGTCAGCTCGCCTTCAAACTGGTTTTTACTGCCCTCGTCATTTTCTTCGAGCCAATATTGTGGATACAGCTCTTTTATTTGTGCGGGCATCAGTCCCGAAAATAGGCTGTTGCGAGCATACTGTGTGGCGGTGGGCAATATACTGCTGTATATTTCTTCTTCATCGAGCCTATACGATTTAAGTACCTCCTGCTTTATCATGAGCCATTGGTCGAACCTAAAATTGTCGATGACGAGTAGCACCACTTTTTCCCCCTCTTGCAACATGGGTAAGATGATTTCTTTCATCAGATGGTGCGACATGAGAGGAGCGTATTCATCAGGATTGTTTATCCATTCGACGTAATTGCGTTTTACAAACTTTACAAAGGCATGGTTGGCTTCTGTTTTTTGCATTTTCAGCACTTCATCCATCTCACCTTTGGTGTCTTCAAGCTCAATTTCCCAGTAAACCAATTGCTTGTAAATTTCGGCCCAGTCGGCAAAACTATTGGAGTTGTTTATTTTAACTCCTATTTTGCCAAATTCGGTTTGATAGCTGCTGGTTGTTTTTTCGGCTACCAACCGTCGTTGATCCACATGTTTTTTAATGGTCAACAATATTTGTGTTGGATTGACGGGTTTTATGAGATAATCGGCTATTTTGCTACCTATAGCCTGATCCATAATATTTTCTTCTTCGCTCTTGGTAATCATCACAACGGGCACTTCGGGCATCAGGTTTTTTAATTTACCCAGCACTTCTAACCCACTGAGTCCGGGCATGTTTTCGTCTAAAAAAATTAAATCGAAATGCTCCAGCTCTACCATGTGCAGCGCATCTTGTCCGTTGTTGGCGGTTTTAAGTTCAAAGCCTTTTTCTTGTAAATATAGGATATGAGCTTTTAACAAATCAATTTCGTCATCTACCCATAATATATTTATCTTTCTTGTATCCGCCATGTTTTTTATTCTAATAATTCGATTTGTAAAATTCTTGATATAAGTCAACTGACTCCTTACCCTTTAAATGTAAATAATTATCGTTTGTGATAGGCCACAAAAAATTATCGGTTCGCGATACCTCCCGCATGATGTAGCTATCCAGCTTCACTTTCTTTAAATATTCTTCCGCGTCGTTGGCATTTGCAAATCCTTTTACCATCACGTAATAGTAGTTATCTTCCAAATCCTTGTGTTCCACCTCATACTTAGTTCCGTAGTTACTTTTGGTGTAGTTGGTAAATATCATTCCTATTCGTTTGGTATCAATACTTCCTTTTTTGAATACGATAATAGCATTGTGCCTACCCTCCTGAAAAGTAAACATAGAAGCAGGTTTTTCAATGACAGGTTTTTCAAATAATGGTGCTTCAATCTTTGGCTCTTCAACAGTAGGTGTTTCAACTTCCTCGCTTCCTTGCGTATTTGTGCTTTCTTGATTTGGTGTTTCTTCTTCTGTTTTAAGCGCTGTCTCTTTTTTCAAAATTACTTCTTCAGCATTACTATCCGCTTGCTTTGTCGTTGTATTTAAAGTTTCAGCAATATCGGTGTTTGTTTCAGTAGTCTGCTTAGTTTGCGGCGTTTTTATTTCCTGATTTTCAAGTTGGGAAGCCTCTTTTTGTTTGCTCTGGAGCTCTTCGTCTCCTTTTTTAAACGCATCAGCAGCAAGATAGTTCTCGGTAAAAAAAGTATCGTATCTTTCCTTGTCGCCCGAGGAGAGTAAATACGTCATATTTTCGGTGTTGATAACATACATCTGTTTGTATTCCAGGTTATCTACTTTAAAAATATCGGTACGTTCGCGCAGTGAGTAAAAATAATCCAGAGCTTCCAATCTGTTGCGGAAACCTGAAACACTTAAAAGAGGCGTTCCGTCGGGGAGTTGTGTTTCACCCATTTCGTAATCGTTAAGCAAAAACTTCGAAAAGTTGTAATCTGCCATATTAAACCGAAGTCTGTTCAAGTCAGCTTCAGGGTTTACCAGAACAATTAAGGCATGTTGTGCTTTATGGTCAATGATAAAAGAACTTGGTGCTTCATCTTCACTATTTGTGTTGCCCAACTCCCTTTGTTCCTGGGCAAAGCCCTGGGTGCGTTGTGCAATTAAATTGCTACTTACCGGGCCTGCTACGGGTGTGCGGCCTTCGGCATATAAGCGCAGCATTTCCACTGCTAGCGGTGTGATCTCGTTTTGGGGATATTCTTTTGTAATATCCTTGAGTTCTTTCTCAAACTGCACTTGCTCCCCGGTTTTGGCATAGGACAATCCGGCTAAAAACTTGAATTTGGGCATCAATTCATTTTCTTTATCTATTTGCTTGGCTTGGGCAAGGTTAGCTATGGGTGCAGTAAAATCGTTAAATAGGTAACTGCTATAGCTTTGTTGGTACAGCTCCTCCATTTTTTTGTTGCGTGCCTCTCTTTTCTCAAAGTATTGCGGATCATTTAAAAAGGCGGTAAATTCTCCATCAGGAAACTGTCCCATTAGCTTGGCTTTTATAGAGGTCATCCCTGCTGTATTATTCTGTAACTGATATCCAAGGTAAAGATTCATTAGGGCGTCCTCTAAATATGGGCCGTCAGGAAACCTGGTGACCAATTGGTTAAAGGCATCTATGGCATAAGGGATATTTTCTATTTGGTCTTTGTAAATCAAACCCTGGCTCAGCAGTCCTTCTTGTATTCGATTTTGAGCGGCCAGCATCATTTCGGGTGTTGATGGTAAATCCTGGAGGTACGAATCTCTCCTTAATGGATCGCTTGCCTGTTTTTTTGGCAACTCCGCTGTGAGCAGTTCATTACCTACAATGCTATCATTTTTTAGTGGATTTGGCTCAGCAAATATATCGTTCATATTTTCAAAGCTAGGCTCTTCAACTGTAACCTGTTTGTTGGATCTACGCCAATTGTCCTCCAATTTCCTGCGTCCCCAACGCTTTTCAAACTCTAACTTGCCCATACCCACGGAAGCCTGGTTGTAAAAATACCATTTGCCTCCCTGCGCATTATTGGTTTGGGATTGACTTAAAAGCGGATCGTAAAACAAATCGCCATCTCTGGCTGTTTCTTCGGCTATTTTAAGTGCTTCCAGTCGTTCTTTTTCCTTTTCTATCAAATCGTCTATAAAAGCCAGTCGTTGCGCTTCGGGCATGGCCATAATGGCTATCAGGCTATCTTCGCGCTCCACCATAGTTATGTTTTCAACCAAGCGTGCCAAATTTTCATGGCGCGTTTTAATAGTTTCCAGCCCCGGAAAATCTTCGTTCAGGTTAATCACAGCGGTATCTAAATAGTAATAGGCTGGTTTGTATTGCGGGCGCTCGTAATATATTTCGGAGAGTTGATAATACGACATCCCTTTTTGATGCGTGTTGTCGGTACTTTTTTCGATGGAAAGTAATAAGTTTTCTCTAGCCAAATCTTCTTCATTTTCGGCTTTGTAGGCCAAGGCCAAAGCATAATAAATCTGATCTTCGTAATCGATATTCCGTTTGTCGCGCAATAGTTTTTTTATTTCATTTTTTACGGCTTCCAATCCGCCTTCTTCAAACAACACGCCGGCACGGTTTACCTTGGCATTAAAAGCCATTTCGTAGGGAGGATTGGATTTAATAACTGCCAAGTAGGCATTGCTTGCGTTGGTATATTGCTTTTGTTTTTGGTACAATTGAGCCAAAATAAAGTTAAACCGGCGGTAATAATATTTTGAATTGGCTCTGGCTATTGCTTCATTTAAAAAGGGAATAGCCTCGCTGTACATGCCTTGTCGGATATAAAAATCGGCATAGGAGGCTGCAAATAGGCCAAACAAACTTGAGGGTGCCCTGCCTTCGATATCGTAGTTTTCGAGTAAGACCTTAGCTTGCCCAAAATCGCCCAGCTCAATGGCTGTGCGGGCGTTCCATATTTCGGCTTCGTACCATTCGGGTCCGGTTTGAAATTCCCTGAACATATAAGCAAAGCTTTGTTGGGCCAAATAATAGTCGTGCTTATAAAAATGTGATTTGCCAATTAACAGGTAGGCATTATCTACCCACTTGTTATATTCGTTTTGACTTAAAAACTTTTTGTATTTGAGCGATTGGTCGTCGCGCTTATTTTCGGGCTTTTTACGTATAGAATGTTTTTTTATTAGCTTGGCTCCTTTTTCTATGGCCCTGTCCATTTGGCTGGAAGCCACCGATTCACTTCCTGGTTTTGATTCCGGAAAAACCGATAGTACTTGTGTATAATCGTCTTGATTCCCTTCTTCAACGGCTTCTACACCTTCTTTAAAGCTCTCTTTGCCATTAAAATAAACATTATAGTGTGCGGTTAGGTTATGATAGCCACGGCTCAAGCTGGTATTTTTTTTGGTTGAGCAGCCCCACATCAATACGAGAACAAGAAGAGTATATGTTGTTTTAAATTTCATCTCATTGTAATTATTTGTTCTTTATTCGCATTCGATGTAACTCGCCAATAATGCGTCCCCCCTGTTTGAGAGCTTAGCCTCATGGCTCGTTTCATCTTATTATAATTATTTGATCTTTATTCTATTTCTTGATACTTGTATCTTGATACTCTGTACTTGATACTTTTCAGCCTATTCTATTTAGGCTCATCCCTATCAAGATTAAAACTAACTTTATACAAAATTATTATATCAAAATTTTAAAATACCCTTATCGCCCAAAACAATTTTATATATTGTACCATGTTTTTTTTTCGGCGTTAGGGTTTAAAAAACAAATATATTTGAATTATCACAAAAAGTGAGCTATTAATGAAAATTCATGTAGTAGAGGACGACCGTGTTTTTAATAAACTGATAGAACATTCGCTTTCTCTGAATCCCGATTTGGAGATAAGTACCTTTTTTGATGGGGCATCTTTTTTTAAGCATTTGCCCGACAACCCGGATGTGGTTACGCTCGATTTAGGTCTTCCGGATTATACAGGGGAGCAAATTCTGGAAAGAATAAAGAAATATAATCCTGAAATAGAAGTCATTATTATTTCGGGACAGGATAGTATTACTGCGGCTGTTACGCTCTTAAAGCAAGGCGCCTACGATTATATTACCAAAGATGAAAATATTAAAGAGCGATTATTAAATAGCGTTAACAATATTGGTAACAAAAAAAAGCTACTGAACGAAATATCGCAGCTTAAAAGCCAAATATCAAATAAATATAGATTCGGCAATTCCATCATAGGCGATAGTCCTGCTATGAATGAGGTGTTTGCCCTATTAGAAAAGGCCGCCAAAGTGCCTAATATCAATGTATCTATTTATGGCGACACAGGAACGGGCAAGGAATTGGTTGCTAAAACCATCCATTACAACTCCATCCGTAAATCCCTGCCTTTTGTGGCAGTTAATATGGCAGCCATACCTCGCGAGTTGATTGAAAGTGAACTCTTTGGTCACGAGAAGGGGGCTTTTACAGGTGCCATCAATACCAAAAAGGGCAAGTTTGAAGAGGCAGAAGGAGGTACCATATTTTTAGATGAGATAGGAGAGATGGATGGTAACTTGCAGGTGAAATTACTTCGTGTGCTGCAAGAAAGGGAAATTACCAGGGTTGGCAGTAACGCAGTAATTAAAGTAAATGCCCGAATTGTTACAGCTACCAATAGAGACTTAATGGGTGAAGTGAAAAAAGGCAATTTCAGACAAGATTTGTATTATCGTTTGCTCGGCCTGCCTATACACTTGCCACCTTTAAAGGACAGACAAAACGACATTATAACCCTTAGCCAGTTTTTCTTGAACAGCTTTTGTAAAGAAAACAAGCTGGAACCTATGATATTTACTTCTAAAGCCAAAAAAAAGCTACTTGTTTATGCCTTTCCGGGTAATGTACGCGAGCTAAAAGCAATTGTTGAACTAAGCGCTGTAATGGCTGGTAGCCAGGTGATTGATGAAGATAATATTATTTTCAGCTCCAGCAATGCGGAGTTGGATATCCTGTCGGAGGAGATGACACTAAAGGAATATACAGAACGAATTATTCATCATTATTTGCGGCATTACAATAATAACGTGCTTAAGGTGGCTGCTAAACTGGATATTGGCAAATCAACCATATACAATATTATAAAGCGCGAAAAGGAGGGGGTGGCTAATGGCGGTTAGCTATTAGCTTTTGACGACTAGCTGATTTGTTAATTGTAATCGGTAAAATTGGTATTCGGTAAATGAAGGAGTGTGGCAATCGGATTATTGATTCAATATAAATTACTGTTAAGGGCAAAAATGAAAAAACTCACTACAAATGGATACCTACTTGGATAGAAAATTAGACTATTTGCAATCCGACATTACAAATGCATATGATGAATTACCTATGTGGTCATCTGCTTTTGGATTATTACTTCTTGATAATTTCCCAATTGGTGAATATTCGAACTATCTCGATATTGGTTGCGCGACTGGCTTTCCGTTGATAGATATTGCACAAAGACTTGGAAATAAATGTAATTCTGTGGGTATTGACCCTTGGACAGAAGCTGTTAAAAGAGCCAAAAGGAAAATCGACACATTACAACTTGATAGTATTACTATAATTGAAGGAGATGCATCAATAATTGATTACCCCGATAATTTTTTCGATTTGAAGAGAAATTGAATGAATATTCGAAAAGACAAGGAGAGTTGAAGTTGACAATACCAATGTTATATATTGAATGTAGAAAGAAATAATCTCTGCTAATAATGCACAGGAAACCCTGTGATTGAATATTTAACATGGATTATTGGGCATGTTATTTTTCGCGGTTAAAGTACTGACGACTAAAAACTGCAAACTGATTTTTATCTAAAAAATAACTAACTTACCGCTCTATATTGTTGTTCTGTTTATTTGATACAAATGGCTGGTATAAGTGATAAATCAAATTTCCCTCTGTACAATACGGTTTTGATGCCTCAGGAAGAGATGTTAGAGGTGAAAAGAATGGGTAAAAAACTGACTATCGGTATACCCAAAGAAAAATCGAAATTTGAAAATCGGATTGCATTGACACCGCAGGGGATTGAATTGTTGGTGGAGAATGGGCATACCGTGCTGTTTGAATCAGGTGCAGGTGAGCCTTCAAACTTTTCAGATCGGAATTTTTCAGAATGTGGTGCTACTATTGTCAAAAACAACAGTGAAGTATTCAGGGCTGAGGTAGTTTTAAAGATTTCTCCTTTTACACACGAAGAGTTAGATTTATTATCACCCGGACAAACTATCATATCATTGGTTCAACTCCACCAACAATCGCGTGAGTTGATACGTAAAATGATGGATAACAAGGTAAACGCCATTGCCTTTGAATTGATTAAAGATGCCCACGACTCATATCCTGTTTCGCGTAGTATGAGTGAAATAGAAGGTGTTGCATCTATAATGATTGCCAGCGAATATTTGAGTAAAGCGCACAATGGAAAAGGTGTGTTATTAGGCGGGATAACTGGCGTATCGCCTGCCGAGGTTATTATTTTGGGAGCAGGTACGGCGGGCGAGAGTGCCGCACGAGCCGCACTGGGTTTGGGTGCCACGGTAAAGGTTTTCGATAACTCCCTAAAAAGTCTGCGCGAACTGGAGCTACAAGTGGGACAGAAGGTGTATACCTCGGTGCTGTATCCAAAAGCAGTAACCAAAGCTCTTAATTCAGCAGATGCTGTTATTGCCAATCTTCGCTATCTGCAATCGGGACTAAGTTACATGGTTACCGAAGAACAAGTTTCGCAAATGAAAAAGGGCTCTATTCTTATCGATTTGAGTATGGGGCAGGGGGGCTGTTTCGAATCGTCTATCTGCACCGATTTTGCCCATCCTGTTTTTATAAAACATGGTGTAATACATTACTGTGTGCCTAATGTGGCATCGCACGTGGCCCGAACTGCATCCATTGCCCTTAGCAATATTTTTGCGCCCATGCTTTTGCAAATTGCCAATGCCGGAAATATCGATACCTTAATAAAAGAAGACAACGGGTTTAGTCACGGCTTGTATATATATAAAGGAATTTTGACCAATCATTATATTGGAGACACATTTTCGCTCCCTTCAAAAGATATCGGGCTGCTGATGGCGGCGTTTTAAGATTTTATTAAGAGGTTGTTTAACTCAACAGTAAAAAGATGAATTATTAAACTTGGAGTTCTGTTAAAAAAAGCTGCTTCATCCAGCCGGAATCACGAATTTAAATAAAGCACCTTCTTTTTGATAAGGCTCGGCCCATATAATACCTCCCATACTCTCTACATATTTTTTGGCTATGGACAAACCAACGCCATTACCACCAAAATCGCGGTTCATAGTATTGTTTAACTGGCGGAACAAATCAAAAATATTTTCCTCCTCGCCCGAAGGTATGCCGATCCCAGCGTCTTTAACAAAAAACTCAAACGTTCCGTTTTCTACTGTGTATCCAATGTAAATCAAGCCTATTTTTGTAAACTTAACGGCATTGCTAATAAGGTGATCTAAAATTTTGTATAGCGCCTCTTTGTGTGTTACCAGTGAATCCTTACCATCCTGATTACCCAATATCAGTATAAGCTTGATAGGTTTTTGTAATGTATTTATCTTGTGGGAGTAAATATTTTGCAAATCCACTAGCATGTTGTTTACCAATACCCGCTCTTTTTCTTTAAATCCTTGCTCCGTTTGTAATTTCGATATCTCTATTAAATCATCCATTACCCGTAAAAGCTGGCCGCCATTTTGAAGCACAATATCCAGATATTCATTTCTTTCCTCTTCGCCTAAGCCATTTGATCTTAGCAGTTCGGTAAAACCCAATATGGCGTTCATGGGTGTTCGTATCTCGTGGCTAAGGTTAGCTAAAAACGAAGTCTTTAACTGTTGGCTCTCCTTTGCTTTGATGTTGGCAGTTTTTAGTTGCTCCTTTGTAATGTTAAGTTGTTTGTTGGTACGCTCCAACTCTTCTTTATAAATAAGTAATTGGGCGTTTTTAAGTTTATGAATTTTTCGCTCCCTGTCAAACTCCAATTCTTTTCCCATTGAGTTTGAGAATATAAACATCAGGGCTTCAATCTTTTTTATTTCCTTTATCTTATCGCAAAATAGCGCTGTTAAAATCCCAATGGGTTCAGTATCAGAATCGAACAAAACGATGCTGCTGTATGCTTCGATATTTAAATTGTTAAGTAGTTGATTGTCTGGATAAATATCACGTGCCTTATCCTTAATAGTGAGCGTAGTTTCTAGTAAAATCTTTTCGCGTGGTGTGTTTAAATTATGAAAGAACGAAGGAGGTAAATACTTGGCGCGGTTACAGGCGCCAACTACTTCCATTACCTCTTTATTGCTAGTGAAACGCTCAATGCAAACATAATCTGCATCTAAATGCTTGTTAAACGACAGCAAGGTAGCTACTAGATATTCTTTTTTGGGTTTATCGTGTTTAGCGTTTAAAAGATCATAAATACACGATTCCCAAATATTGTCTGTGTGCAACGGATTCTTCAACATATTATTATATTGCTTGGCCATCATACTTGTAAATACTGGTTTGTAGCCGTGTTTGTTACATCTTTTGGGTTGATATTATGTGAACACACCGTAACTCTTGACCAAAGCATTGTTTTGATACTATCAATTTCAAATATATATGTTGATGTATTTTTTGTACTTTTGAACCTCTGAATAACAAGATGCAAATAATGAAACGAGCCACTAATATACTTCATACAAAGAGACGGGGTATTATTGGCGAGTTACATCGAATGCCGCATAAGAACAAATATTTTAAATGAGATGAAAAATCAATTGTACCTATATAACACCCTCTCACGAAAGAAGGAACTTTTTGAACCGCTCATACCCGGTAGAGTAGGTTTATATGTATGCGGCCCCACAGTTTATGGCGATCCTCATCTGGGTCATGCACGCCCGGCCATAACCTTTGATCTGCTAACCCGTTTTTTATTACACCTAGATTATAAAGTACGCTATGTGCGTAACATTACCGATGTTGGACATCTTGAAAACGATGCCGACGAAGGCGAGGACAAAATTGCTAAAAAAGCAAAATTGGAGGAGTTGGAACCCATGGAGGTGGCACAATATTACACCAATAGATACCATCATTACATGAGTTTGCTAATGGTGAAGGACCCCAGTATTGAACCACATGCTTCTGGCCATGTAATAGAGCAGATAGAAGTAATAAAATCAATCTTAGATAAAGGATATGCTTACGAAAGTAACGGGTCGGTTTATTTTGATGTAAAAAAATACGACGAGGGTTTTCCGTATGGAATTTTGTCGGGACGTAAAGTAGAGGATTTAATAAGTAATACCCGTACTCTGGATGGGCAAAACGAAAAGCGGAGTGCACCCGACTTTGCCCTATGGAAAAAAGCTGCACCTGAGCATATCATGCGCTGGCCCTCACCCTGGAGCGAAGGATTCCCCGGATGGCATCTGGAGTGCTCGGCTATGAGTAAAAAATATTTGGGCGAGCAGTTCGATATTCATGGTGGTGGTATGGACTTGCTGTTTCCACATCACGAGTGCGAGATTGCCCAGAGTACTGTAGATACAGGCAAAGTGCCTGCCCGATATTGGATGCACAACAATATGATTACCGTAAACGGACAAAAAATGGGCAAGTCACTGGGTAATTTTATTACTTTGGAAGAGTTTTTTACGGGCAACAACAAAAACTTGGAGCAGGCTTACGAGCCGATGACTATCCGCTTTTTTATTTTACAGGCGCACTACCGTAGCACGCTCGATTTTAGCAACGCGGCATTGCAGGCAGCCGAAAAAGGTTTTGACCGTTTGCGCCAAGCCATCGAAAACATTAGCAAGATAAACCCATCGGATAAGTCGAGTGTTGATATTCCTGCTTTTGAACAAAATTGCTATGCCGCCCTTGCTGACGACCTGAACAGTCCGATCCTCATTGCCCATCTTTTTGATGCAGTAAAAATGATTAACAGCCTTGTTGCGGGTAATTTAAGTATTTCGGAAAGCGATTTACTTCAGCTGAACCAACTGATGAACTTGTTTGTTTCGGATATTTTAGGACTGGATGTAAGCCTAGGACAAAGCACAAATGACAGCAGTAAGTTGGACGAAGTAATGGATTTGATGTTGCAGGTGCGTAGCGATTTAAAAAATAATAAGGACTGGGCTACAGCTGATAAAATACGTGACGAACTAAACCGCATAGGTTTTGAGATTAAGGATGGCAGCTCAAGCGCCACCTGGCAACTAAAATAAATAAGCGAAATAAAACAACTAAACTATGATATCCATAAACATATTAAAATACACTGCTTTTATAGCAATTGTTTCTTTGGTTGCCTGCAATTCGGCATCCCAAAAAAGCAGCTCGGCCGAAAAATCGAATGCAAAGGTTATCATTCTAACTCCTATATTCAATGAGGATTCAGCTTATCTTTTTGTTCAAAAGCAAGTTGACTTTGGCCCGCGAGTACCTAATACCGATGCTCATGCCAAGTGTGCCGATTACTTGAGCGAAAAGCTGCGTGAATTTGGTGCCGAGGTAATTGTACAGGAGGCCGAAGTGGTGGCTTTTGACAACACCCTCCTTAATGCTAAAAATATTATTGGCCAATATAGACCCGAGTTAAAGGATCGCATACTGCTTTTTGCACACTGGGACACCAGACCTTTTGCTGATCATGACGAGGATGCA
Organism: Saccharicrinis sp.; assembly: GCA_024635585.1. Lineage (GTDB taxonomy): Bacteria > Bacteroidota > Bacteroidia > Bacteroidales > Marinilabiliaceae > Saccharicrinis. The sequence goes on from JAGXIP010000075.1 coordinate 13,722, forward strand.
AGCCGAAGAAACGAGCCTATTCTTGGAGCTAATGACGGGGGGAGCGGAGTGGCTGTTTTGTTAGAGATAGCCCGACAGATAAATAAAAATGAGCTTGACTTTGGTATTGATATTATATTTCTTGATGCCGAAGATTACGGAACGCCCGACCATATTGAAACACAAAACTACCAATCCGATACTTGGTGTTTAGGTTCGCAATATTGGGGTAAAAACCCTCATGTAAAAAATTATTATGCCCGCTATGGTATTCTGTTGGATATGGTGGGTGCCAAAAATGCTACATTTCATCAGGAGTTAAACTCTAAGTACTTTGCACCGCGAGTTGTTAAGAAATTCTGGAAAACAGCGGATAGAATTGGCTATGGCAATTATTTTCCGTTCAAAGATGGTGGAGCCATCACCGACGACCATGTATATGTGAACAAGTATTTAAACATTCCCTGCATCGATATAATCCATTACGATCCCAATTCTAATACCAGCTTTGGATCTTTTTGGCATACCCATAATGATAATATGAATGTCATAGACCGCAACACACTTAAAGCAGTGGGTCAAACGGTGTTGGAATTTGTGTACAGCGAACAGTAACAGATGAAGGCGCAGTTGAAGTTATTTATGCATCCGGATATTGTGGAAGCGGGGTGCGACGAAGCGGGGAGAGGATGCCTTGCCGGCCCGGTGGTGGCTGCTGCGGTGATACTGCCCAGCACCTTTAACCACCCGTTTTTAAATGACTCCAAACAATTAAGCGAAAAACAACGGAATATTCTGCGACCCATCATCGAAGGGGAAGCCCTTGCCTGGGCTGTTTCGGTAGTTGATAATCAGGAAATAGATGAGATAAATATACTCAACGCCTCCATCATTGCTATGCAAAGAGCGGTGGCTCAGTTGCCCACAGTTCCTGAGCATTTACTCATAGATGGCAATAGGTTTAAACCCTACAAAAAAATACCGCATACCTGTGTAATTAAAGGTGATGGCAAATATATGTCTATTGCAGCAGCCAGTATTTTGGCAAAAACGCACCACGATGAATTGATGCAGAATTTAAGTAAAGAATATCCAGGGTATGGCTGGGATAAAAACAAAGGTTACCCTACTAAAATGCATCGTGCCGGAATAGAAAGGTTAGGAACAACACCCTACCATCGATTAACATTTAGGCTGTTGGATACACAGCTGAAACTGGAATTTTGATGGGTGGGAATAGGAGTAGAAGTGTGGCTTTTTTAAATCGAAGATCGCGTTATTACCTTTTTTTATTGAACACTTTCGGCACTATAACACATACCTATTATAGCACCCTAAAATTAACGAGATCAACATTGCTTATCTCTATCCAAGCGATTGAACTTTTTTGAAAAGGTTCGCTATAGGATGAACTTATGTATTGCATGAATAATTCTTATCCAAACTAAAATCATTGTTTTGGCTTTTATATTATTATTATATTGTACGCCGCTAAAATATGACATGTTAAATGTAAATTGAATCTTTTGTAAAAATTAAAAAATATATTAAAACATAACAGATGAAGAAATTATCGATATTATTCCTCGCCTTTATAATTGGTTTCGCCGGAACCGCTAAGGCCGATGAGGGGATGTGGCTATTACCCTTGCTATCGAAGCTAAACATGAACAAGATGGAGGAGATGGGCTTGAAGCTGTCGGCAGAGGACATCTATAGTATTAACAACTCCAGTATGAAGGATGCCATTGTTATTTTTGGCGGAGGCTGTACTGGTGAGCTCATCTCGGATCAGGGACTGTTATTGACTAACCACCACTGTGGATATGGAGATATTCAGGCATTGAGCTCGGTGGAGCACAACTATTTAAAAGATGGTTTTTGGGCTAAGTCATTGGAAGAAGAATTACCCACCGCAGATTTGTCGGTCACTTTTCTTAAAAGAATGGAAGATGTTACCGAACGGGTATTCGAAGGATTAGATGAATTGGAAGATGCAAGTGAAAAAAGTGAACTGATGAGTAGAAATATCACTGCCATCACTACGGAAGCATCCGAAGGGAACGACTACACAGTTCGCGTTCAGAGTTTTTTTGAAGGAAACCAGTACTTTTTGGTGGTTTATGAAAAATACACCGATGTTCGCTTTGTGGGTGCACCCCCATCGTCCATCGGAAAATTTGGACATGATACCGACAACTGGATGTGGCCTCGCCACACAGGTGATTTTAGCATGTTTAGGGTGTATGCCGATAAAGATGGAAAACCAGCTGATTACTCCAAGGACAATGTGCCTTTTAAACCTGCCTATCATCTGCCTATCTCTTTAAAAGGTGTCGATGATGGCGATTTTGCCATGACGCTTGGATATCCTGGAAGCACCAGTCGCTATCTTACTTCATGGGGAATAGAAGAGCGGATGAATGTAATCAATGATGCCCGCATTGTTCCACGTGGTGTTAAGCAGGAGATTTGGCGTGAAGATATGATGGCCAGCGAAGAGGTGAACATACAGTATGCGTCGAAATACAGCCGTAGCTCAAACTACTGGAAAAATAGCATTGGCATGAATCGTGGTTTGGAGCGATTAAAAGTGGTTGATGACAAACAAAAGTTAGAAAATGAATTTGCCAACTGGGTAGCAGCATCACCCGAACGAAGAAAGGAATACGGCGATGTTTTATCTAATTTGGAAAAAGTTTATACCAAACGAGCTGGCGACCTAAAAGCACAAAACTATTTGGTAGAGTGTATGCTACGCGGAACCGAAATAATTGCTTTAGGAACCAGAACTATTCAACTTGAAAAAGCACTTGAAGAGGGAGACCAGGAAAAAGCTGCGGACATAGCTCAGGGGTTGTTGGAATCATTGGAAGCCTTTTACAAAGATTATAGTGTTACAACGGATCGTAAAGTGTTTTCGGCTATGTTGAAACTTTATTATGACTCGATGGATAAAAAATATCATCCTTCGTTTCTTAAGCAAGTAGTAGAAAAAAAATACAAGGGTGATTTCGAAAAGTATGGCGATAGGGTATTTCGCAAATCTATGTTTGTAAACAAAAGCGAACTCGAATCATTTTTAGCAGCACCAAAACTAAAGACCCTTCGTAAGGATCCTGTATTCGTTGCGGCAAAATCAACCATGGGTATGTACCGTGATATTTATAGTTCGGTAGGCGAAACAATGGCGGTGGAAGAAGAAGGCAATCGGTTATTTTTGAAAGGTTTAATGGAAATGAAACCCAATCAGGTGTTTTATCCTGATGCCAACTTTACCATGCGTTTAAGTTATGGCAAAGTAGGTGACTACAAACCCCAGGATGCAGTTATTTATGATTACTTTACTACGCTGGCCGGGGTAATAGAAAAGCATGTGCCTGGAGACTTTGAATTTGAAGTACCCGAAAAATTGATTGAACTTTATGAAAATAAGGACTATGGACAATATGCCGATGAAGATGGCACTATGCGCGTATGTTTCACTACCGATAACGACATCACTGGTGGTAACTCGGGTAGTCCTGTAATTAATGGTAATGGCGAACTATTTGGATTGGCCTTCGATGGCAACTGGGAGGCCATGAGCGGCGATATTACCTTTGAAACTGAACTTCAAAAGTGTATTAACGTAGATATCCGTTACGTACTTTTTATCATCGATAAATACGCAGGGGCTACAAATTTGATTGATGAGATGACCCTTGTGAAGTAGGTGTAAATACTGGTTACGGGAGGTTGACAATTTGGGATGATTATTTTGGAGGGGGATGTGCTAACATCCCCTTTTTAATTCACTACTTTTGTCTAATAGTCTACTATCTAATTTTTAACAGATGAATATAGATTTTTTACAGATCCTATCGGCGTTTATTGTACTATTTGCAGTAATTGATATTTTGGGTTCCATACCCCTTATATTGAGTTTAAAAGAGCGAGGAGAAACAATAAAGCCTTTTCAGGCCGCTTTTGTTTCATTAATTATATTGCTGGTTTTCTTCTTTGTGGGCGAACCTTTATTGGGTTTGTTTGGCGTAGATATTTCTTCGTTTGCCATTGCAGGTGCTTTTGTATTGTTGGTAATGGCCTTTGAAATGATTTTTGGTGTCCATATATTTAAACACGACTCACCGGCGGGAGCCAGCATTGTGCCCATCGCCTTCCCTTTAATAGCAGGAGCAGGAACCTTTACCACACTGCTTTCATTTAGAGCCGAATTTGATGATATCAATATTATAATTGCCTTATTACTCAATATTATTTTTGTATTTTTTGTACTTAGAAATACGGATAGAGTAGAAAGAATAATTGGCAAAGGGGGCGTTTATCTTCTGCAAAAGTTTTTTGGAATCATTCTCTTGGCTATGGCCATACGTTTGTTCCTGTCCAACTTTGCAGACTTACTTCTTCAATTTCTACCGGCGCTTAAAGGATAATAATGGCAAAAAAAAACAAATTCTATGTGGTATGGAATGGTTATAGTCCTGGTATTTATACCAGCTGGGATGAGTGCCAGAAAAACATTGTAGGCGTAAGTAATGTGCGTTACAAGGGCTTTAAAACCATAGAAGAAGCGGAAGTAGCTTTTGAGGAGGATTCCAGCAAGCACTGGGGCAATAAGGAAAAATCGGAGGTTCGGTTCAGTGTCATTGCGGATAACCCCAACATCATACAAAATAGCCTTTCGGTTGATGCAGCTTGCAGCGGCAATCCCGGTGTAATGGAATATCAAGGTGTTTACACCGCTACGGGTACACCAGTTTTTTTAAAGAAGTATGAGCTGGGAACCAACAATATAGGTGAGTTTTTGGCTATTGTTCATGCATTGGCTTATCAAAAGCAACAGAAACTTAACTTACCTATTTATACCGATTCTAAAATTGCTAAGGCGTGGATAAAGTCTAAAAAATGCCGGTCGAAGCTTGAGGTAAATACCAAAACAAAAGGTCTTTTTGAGGTAATAAAACGTGCCGAGGATTGGTTAAATAATAATATTTATACCCAGCCCATCCTTAAATGGGACACCAAAAACTGGGGCGAAATACCAGCCGATTTTGGAAGAAAATAGTTTTGGGTGGTTCTTTATCTGATTTCTACAATGGCTGCGATTATCATTTAAACCTAAAAATAAGGTTTAAATGATAATCGAAAAACCTGATTACCTTATTCTAAGGTTTATCAAAAGCATGCTAAAATGCAGTAATTTTAATTGCTACTGATATTTTTAAGCGGTATGGTAAATTGCACACGGGTGCCGCAGGTACCGTACTCGCTTCTATCGAGAACCTTTAAATCTATATTGGATCCCGATTTCCCAAAATTAATTAGCGTGAGCCTTTCGGCGGTTATTTTAAGTGCCAAGGATTTGTGTTTTTTGGTTATCTCGCTGTCCTCATTATCTTCTTTTTTCTTTTTTGAAATCCCTATTCCGTTATCCTCGATAATATAAATCAATTTGTTATCATTTTTTTCAAACCTAACACTTATATGGCCATTGTCCTTTTTACTTAGCTCACCATGCTCAAACGAGTTTTCGATAAATGGTTGTGCCAGCATGGGTGGAATCATTATTTTGTTATCGTTAAGTTCCTTGTCGATAATTATTTCGTAACTAACTTTATCGCCAAACCGCTTGTTTTGAAGTTTAATATAATAGTCCAATATTTCACGTTCGCGTTCCAAGGTAATAAACTCTTCTTGCGAATATTGCAGGACTAAGCGCATTAACCCGGCAAAATCTGCTAAAAAATCAACCGCATCCATGGTTTTGTTTTCTAAAATATAATACTGGATGGTAGATAAAGAATTGAAAATGAAGTGTGGGTTCATCTGCGTCCTCAATACTTTTTGTTCCAGACTGAGTACCCTATGATTCTCTTTCATGCGCCTATTTCGCATATAAAACCACATATATACTCCTGAGCAAATCACCAAGAATGCTCCTAACAGAAAGAAAATAACATATAAGCGATTTCTGGCTTTTAACTCGGCCACCTCATTCTGACTCTTTTGGAATTTAAATCTATTTTCGAGTTCCAATATTTTGTCCGACTGATTCATCGAGTAGATACTATCTTTAATCAGGTTATATTGTTCGTAAACCCGCAAAGCATTCATGTTATCACCAATCTCTTTGTATGCCTTGGATAGGCTTAGTAAATTATCGCGTTGTATGTCTAACAGACCCACCTCTTGGTTTATCGATTCACAAATCTGATACATCTCCACCGCTTGGTTTCGCTGTCCCATCGCCGCATATAAATCGCCTAGGCCAGTGTAAGCATTTATCAGACCACTTTTTTTGTCCAACGATTTAAAAACAGATATGGCAGTGTTAAAGAAATCAAAAGCCTTTTCGTAATTTTTCACTTTTATATGATAGTAGCCAATATTTGTCTGCACAGATGCAATGCGGTCGCTATCGTTAAGTGCTTGATATGTTTTTAACGCCTCTTGGTAGTAGTTCCATCCTTGCTCATATTTTTTCTGAAATACTAAAGCAACTCCCAGATTCAGTGCAATGTCGGCAACGGAGCGCTTATCATCCATCTTTCGGTATATTTCCATTGCCCTTTTATAGTAGGATTGTTGCATTTCGTATTTTTGTGAATTGCCAAAAATTAAGCCCATGTTTTGCAGAGATTTGGCCATTCCCAACGAATCATTTAATTGGGTTTCCAGCGCAAGGCATTTTTCGTAGTAGGATAGGGAGGTGCTGTAGTTGGCTTTGTAGTAATACATTAGTGCAATGTTGCTGTAGTTGCCTGATAAAATGGCACTATCGTTACTTTGTTCCAGAAATGGTTGTGCCTGTATGTAGTGTTGCAGCGCCAGATTGTAATCTTCGCGATAATATTCTACATCGCCTAAAATGTAATAGGCTATGCCTTTGTATTTTATCTGGTTATCATCGGTAAGCGTTAGCATTTGATGGGCAATACTATCGGCTCTATCAGGATTTTCAGACACAATCTGCAAGCCAATACGCTGCAATTCTTCTAATCTTTTACTGCCTTCTGATTTGTCAAGTGCTTTAGTTATATCGTCTTCGGCGGCAGCTGGCATTAACGATAAAAGAAAGAAGAACAGTAATAGTAAATAAGGCATTGAGCTGATATTTAGAACGGAATTAAAAGTAGAACAAAAATAGCATAAAAAAAAGCCGTTCGGTTTAACTGAACGGCTTTGTATAAAATTAAAATACTTGATTTACTTTTTTGCTTCGCTACACTTTTTTTCACAAGCTGCTTTTTTCTCTTTAGTGCATTCTGCTTTTTTCTCTTTAGTGCATTCCTTTTTTTCAGCACATTCTTTTTTTACTGGTTCTTGAACAGTATCCATAGCCATAACAGGTGATGCGATGGCAACCATAAACATAAATAGAAACGAAATTGCAATTGACTTCTTCATAATGACTGATTTTGTATTGTTAATAATTAATAATGACATAACAAATGTGATATGTTTCAGGTGCAATATATGACATTTACAGTTCTTTAGGTGTTAACGACATGTTAATTGCGCATAATAATTTTTGCTTTTTCGGGTAGGGCACGGTAAATGGCTTTGGCCTCGGTATCGTTGAGCCATAAATATAGCACCGGATTATATTTTTTTGAAAAAGGATTGTCAAGTGCGTGTTTCAGTCGATAAGAGAATATATCGCTGCTTTTTTTGATGTTCATAGTTGAATCAGGTTCAAGTATTACGCCTTTTACTACAATCAACATACCGTTACTCGATTTAATTATCCAATTTAGTGCTTCCACTTTGGTCGAATCGGTTTTTATCGCTTCTTTTTCAGTGCCAATAGGTGGTGCAACCACTTTTATCAAGGCTCTTTTTGGAATGTTTGCAGCACACGTATCAATGCTTGCGGGTGTGCCAAATACCTTTAAATACAACTGTTTATTAATATTACTGATATATTGTGTTGGTTTTTGAGCCAATATTTTTGCCTGAAATAACACGGTTCCCTTTAAGTGCACCTGCACCAAACTATCGTGTAGGTTAATGCCTAAACTAAAAGAGTCGGATTTAGCTAACTGTAACTGTTGCTCAAACCAAAGTTGTTGCTTTTGTAATGCTTTAATTTCGGAATTTGGCCAATTATCGCTTATTGTCTTGATACTATCTATTTGAGCATGTAATTCACGTGAATAATTGCCGCTTTTTACAGTTGCTACAGTCAGATTTATTATAAACAACAACAATAAAATAATCCAAAATAAAACAATTGGAGCAATCCATTTTTTATTTCTCAGCACAAAATCTTTCATGGTATTTTTATTAATAGATGAAAACTTTGGATCCTACTTGAAGATTTTTGTAAACCACTTCTAAGTCTTCGTCGGCTAAACGGATGCAGCCATGGGTGACGGGCATTCCTAGCAAACGTTGATATAGGGTGCCATGGATAAGGTAACCATCGCCAAGGCTCAATGCATAATCGCCTAAAACACCACGTTCAAAACGCGAGTTGTGGTTGGCTGGTGGCACAGGTAGCCCTTCTTCAATAAAAGCCCAATCGGGTTTGCGCCAGATGGGATTGGTTATTTTACCTTTTACCGACAGCGCACCCCGAGGTGTTTCGAAGGTGAAGCTCTTAGTACTGTCCACTTCTAATTGTATAAGGCTTCCGGTGGAGCACAACCCTTTACGGATGATTTGGTTGTTTTTAAATAACCTATACGTATTTTCAGTAGTGTTAATGATGAGGAAAGTACCGCCGGGCGTAAGACGATCCAGTTTTTGCTCAAGACGGTCAACTTGTTTTTGAAGTTTCGCTACGTCTTCAGGTTTATCCGATGTTTCAGGTAGTTTTGTATTATCTATTACCAACGACCTAAATCGGGTATCTTGTATTTCGGGAATTAAAAAAGCGTTTGCCGCAACAAAAAGCAGCAAGCCAATTAAAATTACTAATGCGGTAAGCCCTGTTTTCAATAAAATTATTTTCCGATTCATTTTATTGCATTTAAATATTCGTCAAGTGATTTATCACTACCTACAATAAAAACTAAAGTACCAACGGGGCACATATCATAAATAATATCCATTTCTTTATCCCTTAATGCCACGCAACCTTCTGTCCAGTGCAAACCTTTGCCACCGTGTCCATGAATTTCTATTAGGCCACCAATTTGCGCACCTTTTGAAACGCTACCGTTTTTTTTCATACGGTCAAAGCGAGCAACATCCTCATCGTTAGGGTAGTTTAGCAACAAGGCCTTATAGTATTTGGTGCTGGAATCCTTCTTCTTTTTGGTTATTTTATATATTCCCTGTGGGGTTGCACGGTCGCCTTTCATTATTTTGTCGCCCATCCAGTTGGGGCCAAACTCAGCATCAAAAGTTTTTATCACTTTTCCACCTTTTAGTACAGCGCACGTGGCCTCTATTTTATTTACCAAAACAATAGTTTGCTTTTTTGATAAGTTAAAAGCTTGGTTAATATTTTTTTCCCAATCCGGATAATCCTCGTAAAAATTGTTCAGCTTACTTTGCGTAGCTTTCTCTGCTAGTTCAAGTTTAGATCCTGCTTGATCAATAAGCTTCAATGCTTTTTGATAGTTTTGGTTGCTGTATTCATGCAAGGCCTCCAAGTAAAGTATTTTGCCTTTGTTGTATCTATCAAAATTTTCTCGACCAAGAGGTAAATTCTTATAATGATTCTCGAATAAATTTATCTGACTGGTTGTTTGTTGTAGTTTAAGCTCCAGCTCTTTTGTATATTTATTTTTTTGCGAATCGGCCTCACTGTGAGCATTAATGCTGATATTCAGCGATGCTTTTGCCAAGTCTTTAACATGGGTGAAGTCGCGGAAGGCAATGAACCTGGTGTTTTGAACTGTCCATTCGGACATCGCCGTATTAAATAATTTCTCTGCCTCGTGTAACCTCTCGCTGGCATATTTGCTGGCATGGGCGCTTTTAGCCTTGGCTATAGATTCACGGGCTTTATCTATCTCTGCTACTGGTGGTTTGGTGGTATAGTATTTAAAAACCGCATACCCAATAAATAAACAACTCGTAATAGCTAATACCACTAATAGGTAGGAAATAATCCTTTTTACACTCATTGCAACTAATTAAAAAGCCGGAGCGATGGGCCCCGGCAAATATTTCATATTTAAATCTCGTGATATTGATTATTTGCGCTTATATTTTTCAAGCACAGTTTTCAATTCAGTGTTGATTTCGGCTGCTTTTTGTTGCACAGCGTTTGCTTTTGTTTGGGCAGCCATTAAATCGTTGCTAGCCAATAAAGCTGGAATTTCGTCCAAAGATGCATTGATGGCTGCTAAGTCGCTTTTGATAGCTTCAATAGCTTCTTTACCTTCTTTACCTTTTGGAGCCTTTTCAACCATTTGTTGGTTTTCTTCCATCATGGTAGCTACTGCAGCCTGAACCATAGCAACTTCTTCTTTTACTTCTTCTTTCTTAACTTCGGTTTTGCCTACAAGCTCAGAACCTTGGGCTGTTATGGCAGCTAGTTTTTCTTTAGCGCTGTCATAGTTTCCGAACATTTTTGAATTTTGTGCTTCAATATCAGCTGTAACAGCATTCATTGAATCCTGGAGAGCCATGTATTCGGCTTCCAAATAAACATCAGCTTGCGCAGCTTTTGCTTGTTCCAATGCAGCATTAGCAGCATCTACTTCTGCTTGGGGTGCTTTAGCACAACTGCTAAATGCAAGTGTTGCAGCAATTACTGCGATAAAAACAAAATACTTTTTCATAATTTTTACTTAATTTGTATTTATTCTCTAAATGGTTTTGATAAGAGTTTTTTCTCATTCATGTATTTTGACGGATAATATTGGCGAAGTAACACGAGCAGCGTAAAAAAAATGTATAATTTTTAGAAATCATATCCTACAATCAATGAAAAGGCTCAAATTCAGCGACTTAACAGACGAGGAAATTATTGATAAAATTATACGGGAGCATAAAAACGAACTCTACGAGGTAATTTATGATCGTTACTTTGCTAAAGTTAGAGACAAATGTTATAGCTTTTTTAAAAACAAAGCGCAATCTGAGGATTTTGCAAATGACATTTTGAGTAAGGTTTATGAAAAACTGGATGGTTTTAAAAGTAAATCGTCGTTTTCGTCCTGGCTTTATTCTATTTCCTATAATTCAATAATCGATTTCCTACGTAAGAAGAAGCAACTACACTATCCTAATTGGAATCAGGAAAATGATTTGCCCGAAATTATTGATGAGAGCGATGCCGATATTTCGGAAATCAGTTATGATAATTTCTTGATCATTTTGGATCTTATCCACCCCGAAGAAAAAGCATTATTGCTAATGAAATACCAAGATTCCCTTTCGTTAAAAGCCATTGGAGCAAGTTTGGCCATAAGTGAGGATGCGGTTAAAATGCGACTTAAAAGAGCTAGATCGCGGGTGGTATATTTGTATTTTGAGAAATTCGGAAATGATTAATAAAAATACGTTACTTATTGTATTGTGCTCGTCAAAAGCAGGAGGCAGAGTAGATTGATAGCTTTGATGAGAATATTAATGAATCGAAACAAGTAAGTCTGTGATGAATAAATTACTAAAAAAAATATTTCTGACACCCTCCAAGCATATTCCTGAAAAGGTGAAAGAAGCGTTGTATGCACAATTTTCCGAGGCACTCAATGTTGAATGGGATTTTAAAAAAGAGGTTTATGAAGCCGTTTTTTATGTGAATGAAATCGAATTTATTGCCATGATTTCGGAGGATATAGGAATTATAGAGTACAAACAAAATTTGAGACTCGATGAACTTCCGTCGCATATTATTAAGGAATGCGTTAGTTCGGGAGAAATAATGAATGCCATAGCCATTACCAAAGAGGCTGCTATTTTTTTTGAAGTTATTGTACGCAATAAGAAAATGGAACGTAGCGCTCTACTGCTTAACGAATCGGGTAAGCTGTTGGAAAATAAGCTTCTGTAAAACCCAAAGTGTAATTGTCATGCATTTTGTCTATTTTTGTTGAAATAAAGCAATTGTTTTACCACATCATTTCTGCTTTAATTACAACCGAATGAAAAATAGGATAGACAAACAAGCGTTGCTTGCAATCATTACATTTATATTACTGATAAGCCTTATAGGTATTCAGTTTATATTTTTGATTAGGTCGGCCAAGTTGGAGCAAAAACATTTTAACCACCGGGTTGTGCTTGCGCTAAGTGAATCGCGAAATGAAATTGCCAGAGCGGCCAACGCCTGCAGCCACATGCGCAATTATGTGTGTGGCAATAAGTGTACCAAGGACATACAACAGATTAACTCTCAAAAAGCCGACAGTATTATCCGTTCAAATTTGGCAATTCACAAAGTTGATCTGGATTATACTTTTGAGTTTGTAAATGTTGATACAAACCACAGCGAGCCAGCAGGTTCTAGATGTTACGAGCAATCGTTAAACGGCTTACTAGCCGAAAATGGCATTAAACTGTTGATAAAGTTTCCGGAGCAAAGCCAATTTATTATGGCACAAGCAGGCACCTTATTTTATATCTCCATTGGAGCTATTATTTTTGTAGCGATGTCGTTTGTATTCACCTCACGTTTATTCCGAAATCAAAAAAGAATTCTAACCAATACCAAAGATTTTATCGATAATATGGTACATGAGTTTCAAACGCCCGTGTCCAATATAAAACTTGCATCAAACCTGATAAAAAAGAATATTGATGCTGGTTTTAATAACGAAAAGATATATAACTACGCTGGTTTAATCCAAAACGAGAATAATAAAATAGAGGATCATGTAGGTGATATTTTAAGAGTTGCCGCCATGGTAGGAAGCCGTTCAGAATCCACCGAGGTAGATATGCATCAATTGTTAAATAATTGTGCCGATAATTACCGGAGTAGCGTAGAGCAAGCCGGAGGCATTTTGACTACTGATTTATTGGCTACTCGTTTCATGGTCAAGGGGAAAAAAGAGTACTTGTACCATGCCCTTTGCAACTTGTTGGATAACGCAATAAAATATACCATTGCCAAACCAGAGATAAAAATATCGACTTATAATAAAAAAAATAAGCTTTATGTAGCCATAAGTGACAATGGAATTGGTATTGATCCTAAACATCATCAAAATATTTTTGAAAAATACTATCGTGTAACAAACGGAAATATTCACGATTATAAGGGTTTTGGATTAGGGTTAGATTTTGTTAAAACGGTAGCATTGCAACATGGAGCAAGCATTCAAATTAACAGCCAACTACATAAGGGAAGTACCTTTACGCTGGTTTTAAATATCGGATAGAAATTAATGAATTTAAAAACAAAAATACTTCTGATAGAAGATGATACAGCTATGGGCTTTTTGCTAGTCGATTTTTTGGAGTCGAATGGTTTTGAAGTTAAGCTGTTTGCTGATGGAAAAGAAGGTATGAATGCTTTTTACCAATATAGTTTCGACTTCTGTATTTTGGATGTTATGCTGCCCGTGCTCGATGGGTTTACGATTGCAAAGCGCATCCGAAAGAATAACAAAACCATCCCTATTATATTTTTAACGGCCAAGTCACTTAAACAAGACAAAATAAACGGTTTTGGAATTGGTATTGACGATTACATTGTTAAACCTTTCGATGAAGATGAGTTGCTCTGCCGCATAAATGCCATACTAAACAGGTGTGCCTCGGCAGGATCTATGCCTATGATAGCAATAGGGCGGTATAATTACGACTCCGATAACTTACTGCTAACATTAGAAAATCAGCCAAAGCGACTAACGCAAAAGGAAAACGAAGTACTGAAAATGTTGGCTTGTTCAAAAAATAACTTGGTAAAACGCGACGACATATTACTTGCTTTATGGGGTAACAACGATTACTTTAACAGCAGAAGTTTGGATGTTTTTATCGCGAAACTGCGGAAATATTTAAAAGCGGACACAGCGGTTCAAATAGAAAATGTTCCGGCGGTGGGTTATGTATTAAGAGATAAGTAAGATTGAATTATCGGCATATATTTACCATAAGTAATAGTAATTGTGTAATTTTTATTAAAATTTGTAATTCATTCACTCCCATTTAGTTAAAAAAATATTGCTTGTAAAAATAAATTAATATATTTGTTTGTGATAAAAAATTGCTATACAAATTCGTGTGTTTTCTGTACGATATATACATTTTTATAAAACCCATAAATTTGCGTATTGCAGCTCCAGTTAACCTATAAAATCTTATTGAATGACAAAGATATTGCATCAATTACTTTTGTCTTTACTCTGTTTTTTAACCTTTTGGTTTACAGGTGTGCAAAGCATCGGACAATCATCAAGCAATAAAAATTCAAAGCTATTTAAAAATGCCATGCAGTTGGCCGATAATTCGGATTATCGTCATGCAATTGAGATATTTAAGGTGATCGTTAAAAACGATCCCAAGGATTTGGATGCCCTATTTAATATGGGTTTGTGTTACCTGAATACCTCTAACGGGGCCGATACTGCAGTTGTTTGCTTTAACAAAGGCATGGATATTCTTACTGAAGGAGAGAAAGAAGGATATTTGGGTCGTGAGCTGGGCTTGTCGTTAGGTAAAGCGTACCAAGTGCTTTTAAAACCTTTAAAAGCGGTATCTATCTATGAAAATTTACTGCTAAATGCCTCCGACGAAGATAGTGTTTTCATAAAAGAGATAGAACGGGAGATACAAATTTGCCATAACGCCAATTTTTTTATCAGCAACCCCATTGAACTTAATGTGCAAAATATGGGGAGTGCGGTAAATTCTATGTACGACGACCATAGTCCCTTAATTGCAGTGAGCGAAGAACAACTTTTTTTTACCTCGCGCCGCAACTGGATAAAAATGAGTTTACTTGCCGATGGCCAATATGCCGAAAAAATTTATACTGTACCCTTGGCTGCCAAGAATTGGGAATCAGCACGCTTGTTAAAGGTTTTTTTTAGAAATAACGAACACGAAGCAGCCGCTTCTTTATCACCAGATGGTAACGACATGGTGTTATTTAGAAACGATGAACATGGTAAAAGTTTGTATATTAGTCATTATTCAGGACGAAGTTGGTCGGAGCCAGAAAAGCTGCCTTATCCAATCAATAGTCATGCAGAAGAAACACATGGTTCTATTTCGGCCGATAAAAGCACCTTATTCTTTACCAGCGATAGGGAAGGTGGATTCGGTGCTTTAGATATCTATATGGTGAAAAAACAAGCCAACGGACAATGGGGTGAGCCGCGGAATATGGGTGCCAATATCAATACCCCATATGATGAAGAAACACCCATGATACATTATGATGGGAGAACATTGTATTTTTCGTCGGAAGGCCATAATACCATGGGGCGCTTAGATGTTTTTTATAGTCAAATGAATGCCGACTCAAGCTGGTCGGCTCCTGTTAATATGGGCTACCCTATTAATACTCCCGATGACGATTTCTTTTTTGTGCCAACCATAGATAAAAGTCAGGCCTATTATGCATCATCCAAATTTGCCGACAATTACGGGGGTTCTGATATTTATCGGGTTCAGTTTAAATCCAACTCCGATACCGAACTGGCTGTAGTTGAAGGTGTTGTGGATAGTAGTTTGGGAAGTAAGTTTGAGAAAGTGCGCGTGCTGGTAACCCGTACCAAAGATAATAAACTGGTTGGTGACTACCGACCCAACCCAGGCAGTGGAACCTACATGATGTTTTTGGAAAATGGCTACGAATATGAAGTAAAGCAAACGAATACGCTCCATCAGGAAAAGATAGCCTATGTGAATGTAACGGAGGATATGGTTTACACTAAAACCAGAGTGCCTATTGTACTTAATGATGTGGCCATGGGTGCCCCACTGATTAAATTAGCCAAGCCGGTAACAAACAGCAATACCCTTGCAGCAGATGTTGCTAATGAAAAAACAGTTGGAAATGGAAAGGATTTAAATGCAGTACCTACCGTTAAAAATCTAAAGGATAATGTCTTATCTGTAAAAACAACCGTTAGCCACAGCCCTAAAACAGGTGCCCCGGCCAAACAAAAACAAATTACTTCCACAAAACCAAGCGCAGAACCTGCTTCAACTGTAAAAAAACCAATAAATTCAGGCAACGTTAAAGGTTCACCGACGAAAGGATATACAGTTCAACTTTTAGCCTTGCGTAAAGGGCCATTGTCCAACCTTACTTTTTTTAAGGAACGAAACATCCAAAATGTTACCATTTATGATTGTACTGATGGATACACCCGTTATGCCACGGGTCAGTTTAACAGCTACAAGGCCTGCTTGCAGTTAAAAAAAGACTTGATGAAAACAACCGGATTTGAAGGGATTTGGATACGACCCACCAAAAGTATTGAGGCGCTAGAAGTAAAGAAATAGTCTTCAGATATTCAGTTTCTCCCTGCGCCCCAAGCTCCTTGCCCTACGCCCGACGCTCCCTTCTTAAAACTTTAATCCCATAATCCTTTAATCCACTTAATCAAACCCAAAACTCTAAAACTTTAAAAGACAAACTTTCAACTTTCAACTCAAAACTCTATCCCAATCATAAACGTATTTGCTTTGGTTTACCTGGTAAAATTAAATTGAGTATTACCCCTACTACCGATGCCAAACCAATCCCTGCCAGCGAAAAATTTCCAAAGTCAATCGATGCGCCGCCTATACCTATACTCAATATGATAGATACGATGACCATATTTCTAGTCTTATGAAAGTCGGCTTTTGTTTCTATCAGTGTTTTTATGCCTACGCTGGCAATCATACCAAACAGCAATAACATGATGCCGCCCAATACTTCGGTGGGTATGCTTTTTAAGAAACCACTTATTTTGCCTACCAGCGAAAATATAATGGCTGTAATGGCAGATATGCGCAGAATTTTGGGATTGGTTACCTTGGTTAATTCAATAGCACCCGTTACTTCCGAATAGGTGGTGTTAGGTACGCTGCCAAGCATACCAGCTATTCCAGTGGCCAAGCCGTCGCCTAACATAGTTCTGTGCAGTCCGGGATTCTTTACAAAATCTTTTTCGGCCACAGCACTTATGGCATATACATCTCCCACATGTTCTATTAAAGGAGCAATAGCTACAGGTATCATATACAAAATGGCCTCCCAGCTAAAGGTGGGAAGGGTAAATTCCGGCAACTGAAACCATGCTGCTTCTGCAATAGGTGTAAAATCTACCTTACCCATGGCTAGGGCTAAGAGATAACCTACCACAATGCCTATGAAAATGGGAATGAGCCTGATGATGCCCTTAAAATAAATAACTGCGGCAATAGCCGACAGTAGAGATACGCTTGATATAATCCAATTTGTTTTTGCCATACCAACACCAACCGATGCCAGCGAAAGACCTATGACCATGATAACCGGCCCTACCACAACCGCTGGAAAAAACTTGCGGATAAAACCTACCCCTCGCCATTTTACCAATGCAGAAACTACAGCATACACTACACCCACAGCCACTATGCCAGATAGCGTTCCGGACCATCCAAATTTTTCGGTGGCTGCGGTAATGGGTGCGATAAACGCAAAACTACTTCCCAAAAAAACCGGCACCATACCTTTGGTTACCAAATGAAAAAGCAAGGTTCCCACACCTGCCGAAAACAAAGCGATGGAAGGGTTTATTCCCACCAGCAAAGGCACAAGTACAGTTGCCCCAAAGGCAACAAATAAAAACTGAACGCCCAATATTATTTGTTTAGGCTGCGACAAATTGTTTTGTGAATTCATTTGTATAAATTTAGATTCGTTGCGAAAATAAATAAAATGGTTAATAATCAACTATGGATTTGTTAAATTAAACCTCCTCATATCCGAACTTGACCAATAATGTTAGTATATTTTGTAATTGTTTTGCTGCTCAAATTTGCATCATAAAATAGTTTCAAACCTTTCTCATCACTTTTAGTTACTGTAACCAATTACTTCGGAGTTGACTTTAAACATTCACTTCATGATTTTTTTATAACTTAACCGAGCAAAAATAAGGTGAAATGATAATCATATTTAAGTTTTTTAAGGAAAGTATTCTGTTTGCGCTCAATGCGTTAACTTCTAATAAGCTACGTACGATTTTAACACTTAGCGGTGTTACCATCGGCATCTTTTCGATCATATCTGTTTTTACCTTGATTGATTATCTCGAAAAACAAATTCGCGACAGTGTTCAATCCTTGGGCGATAATGTGGTTTATGTGCAAAAATGGCCATGGACACCACCCGAAGGTGAAACTGAATATCCCTGGTGGCGGTTTATGAATCGGCCACAGCCTACCATACAAGAACTTAAGGTAATTGAACGCAAATCACAACTTTCACAAGCGGCCACATTTTCAATTTCATCGCAGAAAAAAGTGATATTTGAAGATAATTCATTTGATAATGTGCAGATTTTAGGAGTTACCCACAACTTTGATCAAAACTGGAGTTTTGAAATCAGTAAAGGACGGTATTTCTCGCCCTTTGAATCCAATAGGGGGAGTAACATAGTTGTGCTGGGTGCCGAAGTGGCCGATAAGCTCTTTAGGGATGCAGACCCTATTGGTAAGCGGGTGAAAATAGCCGGAAGAAAACTTACCGTGGTAGGCGTGTTACTACGACAGGGTAAAGATCTTTTTGGTAATAGTTTGGATAATAACGTGGTGATGCCTTTGAATTTTGCCAAAAACATATTTAATATACGGAGTGGGAGGGTGCAACCGATGATTATTGTTAAAGCCAAAGAAGGTGTGGAAGTGGATGACTTGATGAGTGAGCTGGAAGGCATTTTGCGCGCCGAGCGGAAATTGAAACCCAAAGAAGGCAACTCTTTTGCGCTAAATAGGGTAAGTATCATACAAAAGCAATTTGATGGTCTGTTTGTAATAATTAATTTGGCGGGATGGTTAATAGGGGGCTTTTCTATTTTAGTTGGCGGTTTCGGTATTGCAAATATTATGTTTGTATCCGTTAAAGAGCGTACCCGCATTATAGGTATTCAAAAAGCGCTGGGAGCCAAACGAAGTTTTATTTTGTGGCAATTTTTATTTGAAAGTATTTTTCTTAGTGTTTTAGGTGGTGCCGCGGGTTTATTGCTTATTTTTATTCTTATCCTCATTGCTAACTCTGCTATGGATTTAGAAGTTCCACTTACCTTTTGGAATATTTTTAGAGGACTGTTTATTTCTATTTTCTTGGGTATAATTTCGGGTTTTATACCTGCCAATAAAGCCAGTAAAATGGATCCGGTGGTGGCCATTAACCATTAGAAAAAAAGCATACATAGGTTAAAACCCTATGCTATTAACGGTTGACCTTTCAGGTCATTCAGTTCCGGCATTGTGGTCAGTCGAGTTTCAGAATGTTTGCCATCTTGTAAGTATGGGCTGAAAGCCCAACACGTAAAAGCATAGGGTTTTAATCCTATGAAACTTGCGAAATCATCATAAGCGCTGAAAGTGCGTCCGTTATTTTTATCGGCCTTAAATATGTAAAACGAAAGGTTCAAATACTATCCGCAGTGAATATATTTCTGTTTAAACTCCAATTTAAAGCGAGTTTTTTAGTTGCAGATTAACAGCTTACTAAATACAACCAAAACTAATTCGGATTGTTAATCGTTGTGCTTTTATCTTACTTTAAATTTTTTTATCATTGACCTTTATTCATATCTGCTATAAAAAGAAAACTACTTATTAGTCTATTATCTTTTATCTAATCAGTCTATTATCTAATAAAAACACATGAAAACACCTAAAAACCATATACTTGTTATTTTTGGCGCTTCCGGCGATCTAACTTATCGTAAACTTGTACCGGCAGTTTTTGATTTGTACGAAAAAAAGTTTTTGCCAAATAATTTTGCCATACTTGGTTTGGGCAGAACCGAATTGTCGGATAATCAGTTTCGTGACAAAATGAAAGAGGGAATTGAAAAATTCGCCTTAAAAAAAATAGATGAACACTTGAAAGTTAAAATTAGCGACTTTTTGGATAAGCTATTTTATTACGCATTTAATACCGACGAGGAGCGTGAGTATGCTGGATTTAAGGATAAATTACTGGGCTTGGATAAAGACTTGGGTACCAACAATAATTTCATCTTTTATCTTGCCACGCCTCCAAGCATGTACACAACCATCCCTTGCCATCTGGCTAAATATGGATTAAATAGCGAAGATGAGGGTTTTAGCAGACTCATTGTGGAAAAGCCATTCGGCTATGATTTAGAAACAGCCAAAACATTAAACGACAGTCTTTTCAGGAATTTTCGCGAAAAGCAAATTTATCGTATTGATCATTATTTGGGTAAGGAAACGGTGCAAAATCTGTTGGTAACGCGTTTCTCCAATGCAATCTTCGAACCTCTTTGGAACCGTAATTATGTGAGCCATGTAGAAATTACCTCTGCAGAGAGTATTGGGGTTGGCAGTAGGGGAGGGTATTACGAAGGCTCAGGTGCATTACGTGATATGGTTCAAAATCATCTTTTACTTTTGGCGGGATTAACCGCCATGGAACCACCCGCCCTTATCGATTCCAATAGTATTCGTAACGAAATTGTAAAAGTGCTGCAATCCATTAGACCCATTAAGGAAGAGGAGGTAGATAAATATGTGATACGCGGTCAGTATATCGCTTCAAGCGTAAAAGGAGAAAAAGTAAAGGGGTATCGCGAAGAACAAGGTGTTGATCCAGAATCGAGAACGGAGACTTATGTGGCCATGAAATTCTTTATCGACAATATGCGATGGGGCGGCGTACCTTTTTATATACGTACCGGTAAAATGTTGCCCACCAGAGTTACGGAGGTAGTCATTCATTTTAAACCAACTCCCCATCACCTTTTTTTGAGCCATGCGGCCATTACTCAACAGCAAAATCAATTGGTTATTCGCATACAGCCCGACGAAGGCTTACTCCTTAAATTTGGAATGAAGGTTCCAGGTTCCGGTTTTAATGTGCAGAATGTGAACATGGATTTTCATTACACCGATTTAGCCGATGTATATCTTCCCAGTGCCTACGAACGCTTGCTACACGATTGTATGTTAGGCGATTCGACTCTGTACTCCCGGGGCGATGCAGTTGAGGCTGCCTGGAAATTTGTTAAACCCATACAAGATGCTTGGGCAAATAATAAGGGAAGTAAGGTGCATGGCTATCCTGCAGGTAGCTGGGGGCCGGATATTGCGGATGAATTAATTGAAGGCTCCGACCTTACCTGGAGATATCCATGTAAAAACTTGGCCAACGACGGTAATTATTGCGAGCTCTAACTTGCGGGGGAGGGTTGGGCATGGTGCACAGTGCCGATGGCAAGGAGTGCGGTTCGATAGATTAAAAATAATGATATTTTTCTTACTTGTCCAGATTTGGGATTTGTTAATTTCAAAAAGATACCAATTTATGGCAAAAGTAAAAAAGCATGGTGCCTATGAAAGATATAATTGAGAAATTGTCAAAAATAGAAAATGGATTTAAACCAATTGAAGCCCATGCATTAAGTATAATCAAATCAAATTCAGTTGGAGATTCTATGATTATTGCATGCGAGCTATTAAAACACGATAAGTATCAAATTCGTAGTTTAGCTGTTTTCATATTGGGGTTTATAGCTTTAAAAGATTTGGGAGCATTGAATATTTTAAGGAATGAAGTTGGGAAAGATACAAGTTGGCAAGTTCAGGAGATATTGGCAAAAGCGTTTGACCAATATTGTAAAGACAATGGATATGAAAATTCATTGTCAACAATAAATGATTGGTTAAGCGATGAAAATGCAAATGTATGTCGCGCAGTGACAGAAGGATTGCGAATTTGGACAAGTCGACCATATTTCATGGATAATCCTGGCGTTGCAATAAAATTAATTAGCAAACACAAAGGAAGTGATAGCGAATATTTAAGAAAATCTGTTGGCAATTCCCTTCGTGATATTTCAAAAAAACACACTGAACTGGTAGAACAAGAAATATCAAATTGGGATTTGACAGACAAAAAAATAAGTTTCACTTATAAGTATGTCATTAAAAAAAAACAAAAAATTTAGCAATCTCTCTTCCATTTGATAATTTAGAAGATGGTGAAAAAATCTATTCGCAAGTATTTGGTAAAGAAGCACACGATAACCACCATGCCACGTATAGTTTAGCAATTAAAATTAAAATAAAACAAAATGAGCAATATCAAGATATTCGATTCAAAACTTGAAATAGCCCAATTTTTCGGGAAGCTTTTAAAGGAGCGCACTGCTCAAAGTGATAAAGTGAATATAGCCTTGTCGGGAGGTAGTACCCCTAAAGCTATTTTTGATGAGCTGGCACAAGCTTATGCCGATACTATTGATTGGGGCAAGGTGCATTTGTTTTGGGGCGATGAACGCTGCGTTCCGCCCATGGATGCAGAGAGTAATTATAAAATGACAGTGGATCATCTCTTGTCAAAAGTGAATGTTCCTGAAACAAATGTGCATCGGGTATTGGGTGAGTTAAACCCCACGGAAGCTTGCGAAAAATATGATGAGCTTATCAACCACAAATTACCTAAGGTAGAAGGACTCCCGCAGTTTGATATTATGCTCCTTGGAATGGGCGACGATGGGCATACGGCTTCTATTTTTCCCCATGAAATAGAACTATGGAAGGCCTCAGGCAATTGCGTTGTGGCCACTCATCCGCAATCGGGACAGAAAAGAGTATCGTTGACCGGACAGCTTATTAACCATTCTAAAGAAATCTATTTTTTGGTAACAGGAGAGGGAAAAGCCCATAAGTTGGATGAGATAATAAAACAAAAACCGGGTTACGAAGAGTATCCGGCAGCCTTGGTGATTAATCCTTTTTGGCTTATTGATAAAGAGGCTGCTGGGAAAATATAAATAAATATTGCCTTATCTGTTTCAATTTTAAATTAAAGTATAGGCAGATAGGGCAATTTCTTACTCTTCAATTTCCTTGAGGATATTCTCTACTTCTATTTCAGTATTGTGAAGTTTTTCTTTGCATACTTTTAGCAAAATAGAAACTCTTTTTACCTGTTCGGCCAATTCATCTACATCCAATCTGTTGTCTTCGATTTTAGCAAGTATATCTTCTATTTCGGTAATGGCCTCCACATAGCCCATTTTTTTTTTCGTCATACGGTATTAATTTAAACTATAGTTGGTACTCACCGGTACGGTAAACTTAAAAACACTTCCTTTTTCCAGCTTGCTTTCCACGCAAATTGTACCCTTGTTAATTTCCGCAAACTCTTTACACAAGGCCAAGCCCAGCCCTGTTCCTTTTTCGTTTAAAGTTCCCACGGTGGTAAGATTGGCATCTACCCTAAAAATTTTGTCCAGATTATCATTACTAATACCAACGCCAGTATCGCTAACGGATACTTCTACAAAATTGGTTTTTTGAATAGCCGCTACCTTTATAACACTGCCAACTCTCGAAAATTTAATTGCATTGCTAACTAAGTTACGGAGCACGGCGCTAAACAAATCTTTGTCGGCCCATGCAATAAGATTATTATCAATATCGAGTGAAATGAGAATATCTTTTTCCTCGGCATTAATTTTTAGTATGGATACAACATTAAGTGCCAAAACCTTCACGTCTAATCTCTCGGGATTGTAATCGGTGGTGCCCAATTGCGTGCGCGACCACTGCAGCAAGGTATCAACTAACGAGTAAAGTTTTCGGGTGGAGTTGTATATTGACCTACTATATGCCATAATTTCTTTCGGACTTTTGTTCTCTACTTGCAGGCTAAGTACCTCCGAAAAACCCATCAAAGAATTAAACGGGCTTTTTAAATCGTGTGCAATAATTGAAAAGAATTTATCCTTGGTAGCATTCAACTTTTCCATTTCGCGATATTTGTTCTTCCACTTTTTGTTTTTCCTTATGCTAAGCGCTAACAAAATGAAAAATACCACCACAAGCATTAAAAGGAAAGATATCCCAAATATATATATAGAATATCCCCCAGGTTTTGCACTCGCCATCTGACCGGTAAGTTCCAAAAAATGGTTAAAAGAATTTCCTCTTAAAAAGCTTGAAAAATTTGAAAATGAAGTGCCAAATGCTTCTTGACCATAGATTTTGACTGGTGTAAAAAGCAGCGATATCGCTATTAATACTCTAAATAGATGATCCATTTGTATGTTAAATCTAGGCACAGAATATCTGTAAAGATATAAAAATGATTTAAACACAAAAATATTACCCTACTATTCTGCTAATGCGATATCTATGTAAAGATCGTTAATCAAGGCCTTTGTATTTTTGTTTTAGTTTATTTAAATCACGAGCTAAGGTTTGTTCCCGTTCTAGTGCCCATTTTCTGTGGGCATCAAACTCCTCCTGTTTATCGCGTAATGCCCCCTTTGTTTTAACGGTTACCGAATTGCTGCGTTTAAAAAGAAATGCCATCACCAATAAGGCTAAAATCAATATAAATATGATAGTCCAAACCATGGTGCTGTAAGTACCCTTGGTTAAGCGTGTACCCATAAAACCAAAGCTGTCCTTTTCGTTGCTTGCTATTTCTAACTTACTATTTGTTTCTTGCAAGCTCGATTTAAGTACGTTAATTTCCTTTTGTTGTTCCTGCACATTGTTTTCTAAAGCAACAATATTATCCCGGAGTGCCTTAACCGAATCCAAGGAATTACTCTTTACTTTATATAGCCAAGTTCTTTTAACTACCTGAAATGCCTCATACGAATTCGATTTTTTGATGATATAATCGAATTGGTCTTCTAAGTTGCCACCATCAAGACTCAATGCTTCAGTTTCCTGCGCAATTATTAAAGCATGCTGGCTAAAAAAAACTACTAATACAAAAAATGTGGATTTAAATAACTTTTTCACTGGAGTAAAATTTATGTGTTGTGTTAAACTGACAACAAATATAACGCAAAAAAAAGCTTTATCATATATTAATGTTTTATAAAATGGGCTTAAAGTGGGATGTAACAATCGGTATTGAAATAAAAAAACCTCTTACCCGAGATCGAGAAAGAGGTTTACTTGTTTTGATATATTTATTTTAGTCGTTGATACCTATATATCGAAGTATATAGAACAATAAGGTAACCAAGGATGCAAGCGCAGCCACAACGTAGGTGTAAGAAGCCCATTTTAGTGCGTCCTTGGCTTTGTGATGAACGGCTCCAGTTGCCACACCGCTGCTATCTAACCATACCAGTGCCCTGTGCGAAGCATTAATTTCAACAGGTAGAGTAATAAATGCAAACAGTGTGAATATGGCATAACAAGCTATTATTATTTCCAAGGCCAATTTGTACGGTAAAAGCCCAGGGAGTAACAAACCACCAAATATCATAACCATAAAAATTACATTTAAAACATTAGCACTCACATTTTGAATTGGAACCAATGCTGATCGCAATTGTAAAGCAGCATATCCGTGAGCGTGCTGCACAGCATGGCCGCATTCATGAGCAGCCACTGCAGCCGATGAAACACCATATCCAGAATATACTTCGGGACTCAAATTTACCGTTTTGTTGGCCGGGTTATAATGGTCGGTTAATTGACCCGCTACAGAAACAACCCTTACATCGCGAATGTCATTATCTCGTAGCATTTTTTCTGCCACATCTTTCCCTGTCATTCCGTAGGCCATAGGTACCTTTGAATATTCCTTAAATTTCTTTTTTAAAGTTGAATTTACTCCCCAGCTCAGCAAAAAGAACACACCAATAATTATCAATAAGCCCATAATTTGTATTATTATTATAATTTTTAAATATTTCTGGTTTCCTGACAACAAATAAATGTAAGTAATGCACTTTTTATCCATTGCGTACCACAGTAGATATACTTCTCAAAAAGTTTGCCATAACATACACATCATTAATAGCACCATTGTATTTTAACGATATATAGTAAAAATGCTGACATTTTTGCAGACTCATACCAAGTACAAGTTTTTTGTACATAATGATTAATGTAAGAGCTATGTATATATCTTATTTCAATCTATTAAGGAGAGGGTTTTAATGTTTTAAGAGCCACCAAATGGGCTATTACCTTTTAACGACTTTATTAAGCAACTCTTTGCTGGCGGTTCGTATTTTTATAACATAAACACCTTGTTGCAAGGACGACATATTTATTTGTGCTTTATTATAATTTATACTGTACTCAGCTTCCAAATTTCTACCGTTAATGTTCAGTAGCTGAATGGTGTCAATACGATCTTCCGACTCAATATAAAGTGCAGCACTTACCGGATTGGGATAAATCCGAACTGATTCATTTAAATTATCGCTATCTAAATTTGTACTCACATCTACAGTTCCTTCTAAAGCAATACTAACAACAGGTGTGTCGGGGTCTGACGAATGTATGAGTAGGTTTTCGTCGTAATCTTGATTTGTATTTGGGGCAAACGTAACATCAAGCATGTATTCTTGTCCGGGAACCAGTTTTGTTGGGGCAAAATCAACAGTGAATGCATCTGAACTTGAGCTGATATCGCTAAGTGATAAATTGCGGGTGCCTGTATTTTTAATGCTTAGAGTAGTTTTTTTCTGCGTATGAATGGGTATTGCGTTAAAGTTTAAAATACTTGCATTGGTTTCGATATGTTCAATGCCTGTAATTTTAAGTAAAACAGGAATGTTTATGGGGCCTAATTGAATGTCGTTATTATTAATTTGAATATCGGCAACGTACTCACCCTCAATTAATCGGCTGGCGTTTATTTGGTATTTTAAACTATCGGATTTGATGCCCGACATAAATGTATAGCCTTTTTCCACATTGCATACGCTGGGATTTAAAGTGGTAATACAATAATTTAATGCGCTGTTTAAAAACTGTAAATGACCCGTGTAATCAATGTATTGAAAGGACTCATCGCTCATGGTTAATATCTTCCCTTTGCCCCATTCGGACAATGCAGAATAGCAATTACCCACTCTGTCGTTTATGAGCCTTATTGCAGGTGTAGTGACCTTTAGTATACACTCGGCATTGCTGCCAATAACGTACTGCTGTATAGATTCGGTAATTTTATGCGGTAGCAAAACAGCATCTCCCCATTTAGCAGTTTGCTCCTCATAGCTTATTCCGCTTCCTTGCAAAATATCATTGTATTTACCTATTATTCCATCTCCCTGAATAATTAGGAATCCACCTTTATCGACCCATTCTCTTATCTCGGCTTTTTTAGAAACTAAAAAATCGGCAGAGTCATCCACTATTAAAACATCTAAGGAATTAATGTCAGTTGATAAGTTAGCCTCGGTAATATGGATGCAAGTCGCACCTTTGGACGTAAGTATATTCTTTAAACCGATATAATAAAATACATTTCGAGCCAGTCCTATTCTAATGCCATCATACTCGGGGGTAGAAGCATAATATCTGATTGGTTTTTGTTGGTTTCCTTTTTCGTAAATTGCCTTTAAATCACCAGCGTAAGCTAATAAACCACTGTTTAAATTATCTATATTGATAAAACTATCTACCTGTTGACCACTCAGTAAATTAATAATAATTGTATCTGTTGTCACTGATAATTGTGGGGCGGCACTTATCACAATCTGCTTTTTAAGGGTATCTTTTGAAACACAATTATCAACCGCCAGCTGTACCTCGTAATTGCCCGGATTAGTATATCTATATTTAGGGTGCTGATCGTTTGAAGTGTCACCGTTACCGAAATCCCAATTCCAGGTGCTTGGTTTGGGCAGCGAGCTGTCCGCAAATTGCAAATTGAAATTAACAGGCAGACTTTCATCCTCAATAGTAAAATCAGCCTTTACCTGGGCTGCAGCATCAAAGAAAATGGTATTCCATCTTGCCCTAAAACCATCGGACGAAACGGTGGCATCGGAACTAAAAACAAGCAACATACTGCCCGAAGTTGCTTTAATTAGCATGGGTACATCCAGCACTCCCTTTAACGAAGCCAGCAAAGGTGCCTCTTCGTTTTTGCCGTCATATATTTTTAATCCATCGCAACAACCTTCTGTTTCGAAGGCTTCAATGGTCAATGAAACTTCCTTTGCACAAATAGGCTCAATCAGGAATTTATGATTTGAATTGTTGGCATAGTTTCCGTTTTCGCCACCCGAATCGTAGATATATCCTGATGGAAATGTGGATTGCGTATGAACTCCTAACATAAAATTAGTGGCTACGCGAATTTTTTTGTTGCTGGTGGTAGATCCAAATTCATTGGTAACAGTCAGCTCAACATTATATTTGCCATCGGTGGGATATGTTACCGTTGGGTTAGGATCGGATGAGTACTCGGGTTGGCCACCCTCGAAATGCCAACTCCTTGTGGTGGCTATATTTTCGCTAACGTCCAAATATGTTAAAGTACCATTGGTAAAGGCAATGGTATCACTCACGGTAAACATGGCGAGCGGGGCATCTGTATTTTGTTGTAGTGTAACGGTGTAGTCTTCGTACTGACCGTATTTAGAGCTTTTTTGTGCATCCAGACTGTCCGCATAATCGTACCGGTCGCTACCCACACGTAAACGCAAGGGGGTGTTGAAAATCTCTCCTACTGGAATTTTAATCTTAGCAGTGTGATGTGTTGTGGTCTTGGAAGTAAATATCCTTTCGTTGGCACCGGAAAATAAGCCATCGTTGTTTATATCTAACCAAACACCAACTGCTTCTTTAAAATCGGAACCTGTACGTATGGCCAATTCATATTTTTTTCCTTCGGTCAGTATGGTTTGATAGGCGCAAGTAAAATCCGCATAGCCTTCGTCGGCACCTCGTGAGCGGTGGTCTATCTGGTTTAATTGAAAGCTGTAAATACCTCCACTGCCTTTATTAATGCTTGTCGGTGTATGCATTGCCTGTATTGGTGTACCTTGATCCGAAACGGAAATGAAATTTTTAATTTCAGCCACATCGTTAATACTACATCCGGATGTTCCAGAAACGGCTAATTTTATATCGTATTGGCCAGGGTAGGGCAGGGTTAAGGTGGGATTCTCGTCTGTACTAAATTCTTGGTCGTTTAAATACCATGTATAGGTTTGGGCATGAGTGCTGATGCTTTGCAACTCAACAATAGCCGGGGTTCCACAATAATTGGTTTGCTCGGCAACAAATGCGGATGTAACAGCATTGTCGAAAGGCTCACCCACACCCACGGCATACCATGCATTGGTTGTCTGGATGACTTCATTGGAGCAAGAGCCATACAAATCAATAGCTGACTGGATGGCATAATAACGGGCATCGTTGTAATTGCTGTAGCGGCCCAAATATACGGTCAGGTTGCGATAGGCGATAGCCTCGGCTGCTTCCATCCCAATAGCCTTTACCATATAGCTGTTGCCCTTATCGTTTACACCGCTGCCGCCCTCGCATAATAAATAAAACCAATAATTCTGAACCATCGAATTGCTATGAACACCACCATGATCGGGAAAACCAGATTTCCAAAAATCACCTTGGTAGGTACTGGGATGAAAAACACTTTTTGGCTTAGCTATATTTCGCATGTAGGATGTGCCGTCTAAATATATTTGCTCGCCCACCAAGTAGTTTGCCGTGCTAGGGTTGGCGTAAAAATCAATGGCCAATCCAAAAATATCAGAGAAGGACTCGTTCAAGGCTCCCGATTCGTTTAGGTATTCCAGTTGAGCCGTTAGTGAGGTTAGTCCGTGGGTTATTTCATGACCAACAATATCCAAGCTTGCAAATGAGCCCACTGTATGTCCATCGCCATCGCCATAAGTCATTCTGTCGCCATCCCAAAAGGCATTGTCGTACAGGTTGCCGTAATGTACGTACGACTTTAGCGCAAAGCCATTGTCATCTATGGAGTTACGACCAAATTTATTGTAGAAGTAATCGTAGGTTTTTTGGGCACCATAGTGGGCATCATAGGCCACTTTATCGTTAGGGCTGTCCCAATGGTTATCGTCATCCATAATTTCGGATGCATCGGTATAATATTGGCTATGGTTTAAACTATAGGTGTATATGCCATTTCCGCGCGAACGTTCGTTTAAAATATATCCTTGAGGACCTAAACTGGTGGTTATTTCTACGGTTCCGCTATATTGGGTGTTGGCTGTTCCCTGATAATCAGCATGATGAATTCGAGATATTCTTTTTACCACTTCACCCGACAGGGCATCAATATATACATACTCCCGTTGCAATGGTTGTAAAGCATAAATATCAATTTTATAGCACAAAGTCAACTGACTGTCGCTGGGTA
>JAGXIP010000076.1 GCA_024635585.1 Saccharicrinis sp.
GTCAGATATTGTTCCATTTTAAAAAAGTTCTGATTCCATTTCTTTGTATCAGCCAAAACTTCTTTATACAACTCCACAACAATTTTGAGAACAGAATCTGGGTCTTTGAAATCCAATGAAACAGTATCGTTCGGCTTATTTTTTCTTTTAAATATATTATTAAAGAATCCCATTGTTCCTGTTATTTCAAATTTTGCCCAACGTCTCGTATAAAAACTGTGCGAGCTGGCGTGCGTGATTGTCCGCAGGATAATCAGCGCAGCAAGGGAGCACGACGTTTCAATTTATCACTAAAGTTAGCATTGTTTTTATATGTTGTTGTGGTGCGTTTTATTCGCTCAGTAGTTCATTAATCGCCTTTAATATATCCATTTTATCTTTTTCTAAATCATATGCAACAGTCCTAAAAAAAGTTTGCCTATCCTCTGGATAATTCAACTCAACATCTACTGGAATTCCAATGTTTTCATAGTGTTTGTCATTATTATCGGTGTAAACTTCATTAGAAAGTGAAAAGTACCATCCATTTGGCAATGTCTTTTGTAAGCCATCTGATATTGCTCCATTTGTATGAGAACCAATTCTTTTTAGTTGTGTTATTTCCATCGAAGCTAAAGCCATCATATCCGTTGCACTTGCAGATTGTTGGGAAGTCAATAAATAAACCGGTTTTGTATAGGGATTTTTGGCAGGTTCTAAATATATTGGTGTTTTTTTCGTGTAGCCACCATTATGCCTTGCTTTTTTGGAAGCAATTTGTTTTTTATTGGTATTAAAATGTCTCAAAATTTCCAATGATACTACATCTTGACCACCACCAATAAAGCGTACATCAAGGATAATATATTTGGTTTCCTTTAGGTCATCCATTATTGTGTTCATTAGGTTTCTAATCCCAGCGACTTCCTCTGCAATTTGTTGCTCATAACTCAAGCTATTAAATGCATCCATATATGTGGAAACAAAACCATTTTCTTTAACCAAACTATCGCTCAAGCTTAAATCGGCATACAAGAACATAGCTTTGATCTGAATATATCCAATATTACTTTCCATCTTTCCCCAATTGATAAGCCAAGAATCCTTGGTTAGATTTTCTTTGAGATAATGATCTGCAACAAGTCCAGCAATTTGAAAATCACCATATTCTTTTAGTTGCTCCGTTTCTTCTTCTTCTTCCACATTTTGGCTTTCAGCCACTTCGTAAACTTCGTCCGCTGGTTCAACAGAACCGTGATTGTCTTTTAAATTTTTAATCATTTCTTGAATGATCAGATACAATTCAACTTCTGTTGTGTTTGGGTTGATTTTTCCTTTTGTATTTTTATAAAGACTGTCCCAGTCTATTTCGTTTAGTTCAAAATAGGCGTAGTGGTCTTTGTAAGTTTCAGCGAATACTTCAAAATTATATAATGCGTCATTTGTATCTTTTGTGTTTTTCTTACATAAATCTGGAAATTTGTTAACTCTTGTGTAGTAATAATGACTAAAACCTCTTTTTACCGTAAGAGTATCGTTTTTTAATTCTAATGTATTTTCAACTTCAGCTATTTCACCTTCTTTTGATGGTAAACAGGAAATGCTTGTAATATCGAAGTATTTATATGTGGTAGAATCTATTTTTAGGATTTTGCCATAACCGATAGATTCCCAAATTCCCTCGATAGAATTGTGGTTTTTGTCATTTGGTTTGCATCCATAGAATATAATGAAGAGTAGGAATAGAGAAAAAAGCGTAGTTTTAGTTCGCATAATTATTTTGTTGGTTTCTTCTCTAAAGACTACAGTTATTGAAAAATGTTACGATTTTTCTCTAATGCACCACAACGTCTCGGCTATGAGTAGTTGCGTGGTTTAGCTCTTAATTTTGCAAATACACACCAAGCTGAAAATTCGATAGTCTTTTCAAAAGTAGCCGAGAACAAGCAATTACTTATAGCCATTGTTGGCGGTTCGTTATTTTTGATATAGAGTTTTCATTAATCCGATAGTAAGCTGTTCTATATTTCCAGAATATTCATTAAATGCTGAAACATTTGATAAAATTATTACTCCATTTTTATTTTTGATATCTAATGCAAACATTGAATAATATCCGCCTGTACCACCATTATGCATATACCAAGTAAGTTCAGAATCAAGTTCGATAATTTTCCAACCTAAACCGACTGCCATTTGATATTCCGGTATTTCAAAAGTACTTTTTCTGGTTAATTCAAGCTCTTTGTTCTTTTCATTAAGTTGTTCGGTGGCAAATTTTGATAGGTCTTCAACATTCGATAAAATTCCTCCAGCTCCTACAAGGGCGTTTAAATCCCAATTTGAAGTTTTTTTTCCGTCAGAATCTAAACCTGTTACTAATTTTGAATTAATATTCCCAATTTTAGTAGTTGTATTTTTTAAATCATATTTTGAAACAATATATTTTTTGAGAAGTTCTTCATAGGTTAAGCCAGTTTGAACTTCTAGTAAATATCCCAATATTCCAACACCTATGTTTGAATATTCGTGATTAGTTCCTGGCGTGTTCTCTAATTCCATTCTATTTTCAAGATATTCTTTTAAATCTTCTTCATTATAATCTTTATATGGATCAGATTGGTCTGCTTTTTCTAAATCTAAATTTGATGGTAATTTAGGAAGGCCCGAAGTATGGTTAGCTAATTGCAACACGGTAATTTCCTTATTTTTTATAGGAAAATTAAAATAGTCTTCAACAGAACTGTTTAAATCAATTTTATTATCAAGGACCAAATTTGCTAGTATGGTAGCGGTAAATACTTTTGTTATAGAACCAATTTCAAATATTTTATTAAAATTATTAGAATATTCAATCGTATCATTAATACGTTTAGCTCCGTAATACGAAACCTCTCCATTTTTTATAAAAGCTATAGAAATTTCTGTGTTTTCAGGAAACTTTTTAGTTTTCTCTAATAAAATATTTATTTGATTTGGTGAAATAGGTTCTTTGGTTTGTCCAATAACATAGGTAGAGATAAAAATTGCAATAGCAACTAATAATTTGTTTTTCATAGAATTTTAGTTTTTTAATGACCGCCAACGCCCACTGTAACTGTCAGGCGCAACTACTCGAATAATTAGAGTAGTTCAAAACTAACTTTTGCGCTTGCAGTTACAGAATGTTATGTGGTTTTAAAATTAATTAATTAAGAATAAAATTATGGAAAAAGAGATAAAAGAATTGATTAGAAATAACGAAAATGATTTAATTACCCATATAAATAAAAGGGATCAATTAAGGAATAAGGCTAATTTTTGTTCATTACATAAATTTGAAGAAGAAGTAAGGATATGTTTTTTGCAATTAAATGCAATAGAAGGGATTATTTACGATTTCGAGCAGATGATTAAAGATTTAAAAATCATATTAAAATCTTACGAAAAAGATATTACTAACAGTTCCACATAACGGTCTTGTATATGAAAAGTAGCGGATTTTACGCACGAAATTTTCGGAAAGCAAGATACCTAATTAATTGCAAAAAAGGTTCAGGGTAGCACCTAAACCGCTATTTTTTATATATGTTGTTACCCACTGGCTTTTTTATTCATCTTGGTTTTCAGCTTTGGCCAAGACATACTCTTTTGCGATTTTGGGCTTGTGTTTCGGCTTGTGCGAATTGTAAATTTGTATGGCTTTTAGCGTTGGCTTTTTAGCAACAACTTTTATTTTCTTGAATTGGTGGACAAGGTACAGTTCCATAAGAGCAATAAACACAACAATCTCCATCGTTTGGTTTTAGAACCGTTTTACAATTCTCGCATTCGTAAAAGAATTGACAAGCGTTTGTTGGCATATCTTCTACTTTTTTATGTCCGCAGTCTGGACAGGTAATTTCTGATTTTAATATAGTTTCCATTCAATTTTTTTATTAAAGCATATGTGGTATGTCCGAAGCCAATGTTGGATATGAGAAAATCATTGTTCTAATATCATTAACCTTCATCTTTGTTTTTATGGCCATTGCAAAGAGATTTATTGTTTCCTCTGTATGTGGTCCGATTAAATGCGCTCCCAAAATTGTTTGGGTTTCTTCGTCAATTATAGTTTTGAACGCATATTCTTCTACATTCAAGCGTTTGGCATTGAACCAATTGCCAACATCCTTATAATTTACCCGAATATTGTAATTCAGCTCTTTCGCTTTCGATTCAGTATATCCAACAGAAGCCATAGTAGGTAACGTAAACACTACAGTTGGCATTGGCGGATAACTTATTTCTTTAGAATTACCTTTAATTATATTTGAAGCAACCGTATGACCTTCCAAAACCGCAACTGGGGTTAAAGGCAAACCTTCTGAATCTGCGGCATCGCCCGCTGCATAAATATGTGGATTTGAAGTACTTTGAAGATATTTGTCTACCGTAACACCTTTTTTAGTATAAGCTATGTTAGCTTTGTCTAAATTCAAATCGAATATTGCTGGAGGTCTACCCGCAGAATTAAAAACAGCTTCAGCTTCAAAATATGCTGTTTTCACTGCGGTTTTACCTTTCACTCTATACTGGTTATCCACTTTTTCAATGGCCGTTACCTCTGTATTAAGAATGAGTTTTATACCTAATTTTTTTGTGGCAGAAACAAGATGTTTTACAATATCCTGTTCAAAATTTTCCAAAGGGTTTTTTCCACGATGAACAATGGTTACTTCTGCTCCACATCGGGCCGCTATATGTGCAAACTCAAAAGCAATATATCCACCACCAATGAACAATAAGGATTTTGGTAATTTTGCTAAATTCAAGAAATCGGTACTGGATTTGGCAAAATGACCACCTTCAAATTCTATAACCCTTGGCTTGGAACCTGATACGATTACAATTTTGTTAGCCTTTATTTTGTCGTTTCCAACTTCTAATGTGTTTTCTGACAAAAATTTTGCTGAACTATGAAAGGTGTCTATTCCGTTTTTTTTATATCCTTTTTCAATTTTTGGAGGCATTTCATCCACAAAGGTTTGTTTAAAGGCCATTATGTCCTTCCAATTGACTTTAGGTATGGTATCAATGCCATTACCTTTAAGCCTTTTGGCAAAGTCTCGTACTTCCGTAGCGCCTATAATCACTTTTTTTGGGTCACAACCTCTCAAAGCACAAGTACCGCCGTAAGGTAATTCATCTGTTATTCCGACTTTCAGGCCTTTTGAGGCGCATTTATTGGCGATGGTCATTCCTGCCATTCCTGAACCAATTATAAATACATCATATTCTTTCATACTAATTGATTTCTTTTTTGTCGGTTACTTTATAACCTGTTGAGTTAATTGCTTTCTCGATTTCCTCTCCATTGGTTTTGGTTTTGTCAAATTCAATGATTGCATTTCCATTTTCGTAGGACGCTTTTAAGTTTACAATTCCGTTTAGTTTATTTACTTCGTGGTTTACGTGTTCTTCGCAACTCGCACAAGTCATTCCGTTGATTTTAAATTCAGTTGTTTTAATGTCCGATTTGTCAACTACGATTATTTGCTTTTCTGTGTTTGGGTAAAAAATTCCTGAATAGTATGGGAAAGCCAACATTACAATTGCAAATACAGTTACTATTCCTAAAAACTTTTTTGATTGAATAAATTTTGGTTTTTCGTCCGTCTCACATTCGCAGTCAATTTCTTTTCGAGGTATTAATTTGTGATACCAAGCAAAACCAAGAACTAAAATTGTCAGTCCGATTAGATAAGGTCTAAAAGGTTCAATCCAAGAAAATGTTGAAGCAATTCCACTTGTTCCTGCGATTAGAGCCAAAACAGGTGTAATACAGCATATTGAAGCTGTAATTGCAGTTAACAAACCTGCACCAATTAAATTGTTTTCACTTTTCATATCGTTTCTAAAATTTTGTTTTTATCAAGTATATCAAAGAATGGATTTAGCATTTTTTCGTATTCAGCCGTGAGTGAGTAAAAAATCGTTTGGGCTTCTCTGTCGGTTTCCAATAGATTTCGGTCTTTCATTTTTCTTAAATGTTGAGAAATAGCAGAAATGTTCATTCCGAGAATATCGCTCAAATCACAAACGCAAAGTCTTGTTTCCTCAAAGAGTAGGTAAAGAATTTTCAGTCGAACGCTATTTCCGACCAATGAAAGTCCGTTCGCCAAATAATCGAACGATTCGTTTAATTCCGAAACTGTGCCTTTGCAACGGTTTATTTGTTCAATATCCGCTTGTTGTCTTATGCAAGAATTATTTTCCATAGCACAAATATACCCTTATTTCTTATTTAAGCAAATACTTAAATAAAATATGGTGATGCGTTGGCAAAAACAGCTCTTTTATTTTTTTGAGCGTTGGGTTTTTGTGGTGGGAAAAAATAAATGTGCTGTTTGTGCGGCTGGTTTTCAGCTTGTGGGTAACGTCTCGTATAAAAACTGTGCGAGCTGGCGTGCGTGATTGTCCGCAGGACAATCCGCTGACCAAGCGAGCACAGACTTTCGATTCTAGAGAGGTTTGAGCATTGTTTTTATATAATGTTGCCCACAGTTTGCCTTCTATACACCTATTATTAATTTAAATATTCTAGCGTATTGACCATTTCAAATTTGGGGCTTCTCTTAAAAAATTCCCTTAAAAATGCAGTATGTGCAGCTCCCATTAAAATGAAAACCCTCTCATCCTTATCCATTTTTATCCGATTTAAATTTGAAAAAATTTTCATATTTCTATGATAAAATATGGCTGCATTATCTGCTCCTTCAAAACCATCATCCACTCCCACGTAAAGTAATTTATCCGCATTGGTGTTAATGGAGTAATCTAAATAAATAGGATTATTTATAAATTTTAATTTTTCAAGGAGAGAAAGATTTTCATAGTTTTCTTGAAGTTTAGCCATTTGAGGAAAGTCCTGAAACGGATTATTTGTTATCTGTAAATAAGTTTTAGGATCAATTGAATTTTCTAAGTCAGGATGCCTTTCTATATAATCTCCAACACTATAATTATATCCCATATGATTATCGATACCATAAATTGAATCAATATTACTTAGTCTTGCTACATCAAAAGCGATCATACTAATTTCACCATTTTTTGTATTCAATTCTGAAGGGTCATTTAACCATTTCTGATATAATTTATTAAGCTTATCATTATTTTTAGGAAGTGACTCAACAATTATAATTGTCGGTTCAAATTCTGCAATCATCTTTGATATTTCACGGACTTCTTTTTGTCGCTCTTCGTTTTCTTCGTCAAATTCCGTTTTGTTAGCATCAGGGGTGCTTCCAAAATGAAAGGTACCAAAATTTAGAACTTCTATTTTTGGTGAATCTACCGCGTTAGTTTTTTTAGTATATTTTATTTCTTCTTTTATTTTATTATTACAGCCACTAAATACAATGAATATTATTAATGCAATCGTAAACTGGATTTTCATAAATAATTTCTTTTTTGTTTCAATTGTGGGCAACGTCTCGTATAAAAACTGTGCGAGCTGGCGAGCGTGATTGTCCGCAGGACAATCCGCTGAGCAAGCGAGCAAGGACTTTCGAATTGAGACAGATTTGAGCATTGTTTTTATATGCTGTTGTAAAATGTTTTACTTCCGTTCAGTTATTTCCGATCGATATATTTTCAATATCCTATTCCCTAAATCTATAGGTGCACAATGGGCAGAAACTGTACTTGTCAATTCTATTTCGATCGGCAGATTCATTTTTGTTTCAATCCGTAACGAATCGTTCCTATCTGTAATTCCACGGATTGAAATTCTGCGGTAATTTTGTTCAAAACCACGAGCACTTTTTTCTTTACTTGCCTTAAAAGCTGGCCAGTCCGATTTATTTCCCATCCCACCTTTTTTCTCTCGAACATCAAACTTGTGAAAATTTCTCTTTACAGCTTCACCAATAATATCTGCTGCTGAATTTAAGTCAAGGACTTCACAATCCTCTTGCTCGTAATGGTAACTTGCCTTCGGCTCTTTAGAAATGGGTGCAATTATAATTTCAGAGCGTTTTTCCGAAATATACACTGTTACTGATTTAATGACTTTTAATTCAGGTTCAGGTGCTTTAAATGTTATGCTTCGTATTTTCATTCAAATATTTTACAACGGTTTAGGCTATGAGTAGTTGCGTGTGTTAGCACAAACCTTTGTAAGTACCCACCCAGCTGAAAATTCCGCAGGAATTTTCAGAAGAGGCGAGAACAAGCAATTACTTATAGCCATTGTTGGCGGTTCGTTATTTTACTTCAGCTAATTGAGTTCCAATCGACCATACATTTCCTGCAAAATCCTTAAAACTTCCTCTTCGGTCTGGGTCGCCTTCCCTTTCCTTTGGTTTTTCGAGAGGTTCACAGCCTAAATCAATCGCCTTTTGGAATACATTGTCAACATTCGGAACATAGATATGGGTCAATAATTTATTCGGTGGAAACTTGTCAGATGAATTTCCAAACATAAGCACCGAATCGTCAATTTTAATTTCAGCGTGCATTATTGTTCCGTCTGGCATATCATATTTCCTCAATTCCTCCGCATCAAAGATTCTGACTAAAAGGTCAATCAGCTTTTTTGCTCCGTCCACAACAAAGTACGGTGAAACAGAATTGTATCCGTTCGGTTTAAATATTTTTCTCATAACTCCATCGATTTTGATTTATTTTCTTGTTTTATAATTCATTTCTTGCAAAGGAATTAATTATTTCAGCTAGCTCTTTCGGTTTGCTTATCATTGGTAAATGTCCACAGTCCATTTCAATTACATTTTGTGGATTAAGATTTTTTATCATTTCCTCTTGTACACCTATTGGAAATCCCTTGTCATTCGTAAGTTTTATATATAATTTCCTTTCAGGAAGAGAAGCATAGTTAATTTTTGTGGTATATAGCGATTTGGCTTCTGGAGTAAACCTATCCACTATTTTTGCACTTTTTGAAGTTGAAAGGTCATTACACAATTCAATTTCAATTGATTTTTTGGGTGGTTTCGTTCCAAATACACTCAAAATTATAGGTATTAAGAGACTTTGAGGAAAAGGCAAACAAGAGCTGAAAGATTTTCCATTCTTGGGAATTGCAGAACTTATTCCGACAAATCCAACTACTTTTTCATTGAAGTAGTCATTCAGTTTTAATCCTAAACATCCACCAATAGAATGCGCAACGATAACAATCTTTTCTTTATCCCACTTTTCTATTTGCTCAATACTGGATTTTATGTAATTATCAAATGTTAAATTCTTATTAGGATTACCTTTTAGTTCTCTATTTGGAAAATCAATTGCTAAAGTTGAGTATTCAATTTGAAACTTTATATCGTCCCAAATGTAATTACCCAAACCTGCTCCGTGAATTAATAGTATTCCGATTTTATCTTTCACTTTATTCTTTTTTTAATGACCGCCAACGTCTAGTATAAAAACTGTGCGAGCTGGCGGGCGTGATTGTCCGCAGGACAATCCGCTAAGCAAGCGAGCACGATGTTTCGATTCAAGATCAAATTTAGCATTGTTTTTATATGTTGTGCCTGTTGCACAACCCCTCGAAAATAAGTAATTTAATGGAATGCAAGGCAAAAAGAATTATCAGGAAAAACTCTTCACTTCCTTCCAACTCAGCGACAGAATCCCGGAGCACAACTTCTACA
>JAGXIP010000077.1 GCA_024635585.1 Saccharicrinis sp.
CAGTTATGAAACGATCGAAAAAGCATTAAATCTGGTCATCAAAGGAGCCAAACTAGTTGGTACAAATCCTGATGTTAGCGGGCCGATTGAAAATGGGATTGCACCGGCAACCAAGGCGCTTATTTCACCCATTGAATTGGCAAGCGGAAAACAAGCTTACTTCGTAGGTAAACCAAACCCACTGATGATGCGAATTGCGCTGAAAAGGCTTGGTATTCAGCGTGAAGATACGATTATTATCGGGGACCGAATGGATACAGATATCGTTGCTGGTATCGAGGCAGAGATTGACACTTGCCTGGTTTTATCCGGAATCTCAACCCAACAAACTATCAATGAATTTGCATATCGCCCAAGTTATGTTTTAAATGGTGTCAATGAGATTGTGAAGGATTTTCATTGAACTAAAACCAATTTCCAACAACAATTAGTTAGCCCTCCATATTCGGTTTTTCAATACCATAACCCTTTATTTTATCCTCACGTTTTAATAAAAAAGCAAACACCAGCGACAAAAGACCCAATAAAACAAAAATCAGAATATCAGCCTGGTAGTTATACCTCACACTTAACCTGTTGGTTTCAACTGCTTTAAAGGTCTCGCCTACAATTGCCCGCTCAAACTTTTGCATATTACAGTCGGCATCATCCACTAATAGAATATTTTTTCCAGCCGCCAAGTTTTGATTTACAATAGCCACCTTCATCGTGTCATAATCAACGACATCATGCTCTGATGCAGTGTAACGCGAGGTTTGCACAATAGAGTCGATAATGGCATTGGTTGTTGATTCCACAGCCCGTTTAACTTGGTCATTTTCAACTTTGATATTATTGAGGATAATCCATTGCGCATAACTCTGCCGCACCGATGATTTGATAAACGCTTTGTTACCTCCAACCTTGGGATTGGTGGCATCGAGCACAAAGCCCAACAGCAGCGGGATAAGCATTAAACCAATATTTTGGATCCAGAATATAACGGCGTATGCAGTTCCTAACCTTTTTTCAGGAATTATTTTAGGCACTGCCGGCCACATGGCCGAGGGTACTAACGAAAAGGCTATACCTAACAGAACCACCATCACCGCGGCAAAAATCCAATTATCGAGAAAGGGAATAGCTAGCAAGCCATGCACCACAATGAGTAATGCCGAACCAATAATCATTATGGTGACACCTTTACCAAATTTATCGTAAATGCTACCAAATATGGGCGTTAAGAATATCGTACCAAAAGGTAAAAGTCCAGGAATAAGACCTGCGAATTTTGGCGACACCTGGTATTTGTTAATCATGATATCGGTAGCATAATACAAAAACGGAAATACGGCACTGTAAAACAGCACACACAAAATAGCGATATACCAAAAACCTTTGTTGTTAATAATGCTCAAAATATCTTTAATTCGGAATGGCTCTTCATCGTCCATCTCAATTTCCTTCTCGGATGCTTCGAGTTTTAAATCCAGAACGATGTACATAACAAAGGCAATAACCCCAATAAATAATAAAATCAGTGCCCACAGGATGGGCGAACTATACGTAAACCGCATGGCCAAAGGCAGCGAGATAGACAATGCAAGTGCCGTTCCTAAACGGGCTATAGACATTTGCAGACCCATGGCTAAAGCCAGTTCTTTCCCCTTGAACCACCGCACGATGGCCTTCGTAAGCGTGATTCCCGAAGCCTCTGTACCTACACCGAAAACACCAAATCCTATCGAGGAATAAAATACCTGACTCTTTATTTCGCCAAATAAGGGAATATTCACGACAGACCCTTCCGGAAAAACGGTGACGATAGCCCAGTAATTCATCGCTGTGCCTAGTAACATCATTAAGGCCGAAGCCATACCAGTAATGCGAATACCCAGCTTATCGAGTAGGATTCCACTGAATATAAGCATAAAGAGATAAACATTGAAGAGTGCGTATGAAGCGGTATACGTGCCAAAGTCGGAACTAGTCCAACCCAATGCACTTTCCAGCATAGGCTTTACTGGCGACAATGCATAATTAAAATAGTAGGCACCAAAGGCCGACAGCGAAACTAAAACCATGGCTGTCCAGCGAGCTTTAGCCGATTCTCTCAAGGACTTCTTTAAATGTTCGGTCATAATGAAGGTATGAAAAGAAAATAAATTTTTTACACACCTAACCAGTTTTGAAAATCTTTTAGGTGTAACCAAAAACATCTTTTTTTTGTTGTATTTACAATCAATTCGTCATAAATTGCTGTAAATCTAATAAAAAACACTGTGCTATGATACCCAAGGAAATATTTGATTTTTTAGTTGAGCTTAGCGTCAACAACAACCGAGAATGGTTTAACGACAACAAAGAAAAATACGAAATGGCGAAAGACGCCTTTGAGGAGTACATCCAAATGTTAATTGCTTCTGTGTACAGCAT
This sequence comes from Saccharicrinis sp., assembly GCA_024635585.1. Lineage (GTDB taxonomy): Bacteria > Bacteroidota > Bacteroidia > Bacteroidales > Marinilabiliaceae > Saccharicrinis. Next base: position 2,416 of record JAGXIP010000077.1, read on the forward strand.
CGACCGCAGTATTGGCCACCCCCATGCCAAAGATTGCACCTTCAGGATTTTTAGAGATGTTAGGTTTGGCAAAAACAAGCAGCCTTACAAAAATAATTTTGGCGCCTACATTGCCCATGGTGGGCGTAAAAGCCTTTATGCTGGCTATTATTTTCACATGGAGCCCGATAACAGCTTTGTCGGTGGTGGTCTTTATTCCCCAGATCCCCAAATTTTAAAATCAGTACGGGAACACATCATAGAAAACCCAATTAAATTCAAGTCTCTTGTTGACAATAAGGAATTTAAAAAGCACTTTAAGGAGATACATGGGGAACAATTAAAAACAGCACCCAGAGATTTTGATAAAAACGACCCAAATATCGAATTGGTAAGATACAAATCCTATTCGGCGATCACCCCTATTAGCGATGAACAGCTCAATGCAAAAGACATCGACAAAAAAATTATGGATGTATTTACAGCCCTAAAACCTTTTAACGATTTTATTAACCAAGGGGTTAAAAAGACATTGATGTAGTTATTACCGAGGGATTCGCTTAAAGTGAAACACTCGGTTTTCCAATATTTTTGCCATTAATTAAAAATCTTATTTTAAAATTCCAACCTTAGTAGCTTTTTAAAATGGAAAATCCTCTTCCAAAGCATTATGCTCACTTTCTACTTCCAAAGGCTTTTGAGCCATCACATGCTCCGTGTTGCTATCCACATAAATAGCCTTGTGCGGATAATCTACCGGGCACGGATGCTCACACGCACCACAACCGATACATAAATCCTGATTTACCTCAGGTATCACCAATCCATCACGATACGGAACCATAGTTACCGCCTTAGTAGGGCAGTGCTCCGAACATGCGCCACAATCCGTTCCATCACGATACACCACACAGTTTCCTTTTACAAATACCGCTTTTCCCAACTGGGTGAGCTGTTTTTCTTCCATGGGCAATGGCATGATGGCACCAGTAGGGCAAATATCGCCACAGCGTGTGCAATCGAAATTACAGAATCCGGCATTTGCATAATCCATCTGGGGCTGCATAAAACCAATCAGTCCATACTCCGTAATTGATGGCTGTAACACATTGGTGGGACAGGCCGAAATACAGAGTCCGCAAGCGGTGCATAGGCTATTAAAACGTGCTAAGTTTTTGGAGCCCGGAGGTGTTACCGGATGTTCGCGCAGCGAAAGTTTTAATGGTGGCAGGCTTCCCAACTCTCCTCCTTCTTGACTGATGCCATGACCATCACCGTGCTGTGCTAATATAGTTGAACTGGCCGTTATAGCAAGCAGCGTCGCGATGGCTCCTCTTCTGTCCAGCTTTTTTTCGCCTTGCAATGGTTTCATTTTATTTGTATCCGATTTGGATACGGCATACTTAATAGCATCATCATTACATACAGGTAGGCAATCATAACAAGCCACACAGCGTGAGTAATCAATTTGATACGATTTTAAATCGATACACTCACTTTTACACACACTACTGCACTTATTGCATTTGGTACATTTATCACTGGAAATCCGAACTTTAAATAAAGCTTTTTTAGAGATCAGTCCCAATAATGTACCTACGGGACAGATTAAGTTACAAAACAATCGTCCGCGTTTGTACGAAAGGTAAGCTATGAAAACAAAAAACAGGAACACATAGAGTATAATTGCCCAAGGAGCACGTACTGTTTCAATTAGATGGAGCGTGTAAATCCTTTGTCCTTGCAACAAGCCTGCAACGCCATTGTTTGCCCAAACAACAAGTGGTTTAACCGTGTAAGTAAATATCCTACCCGCATTGCTATATGGATCCAGCAAATTAACAACAAGCGAAATGCCAGCCAAAAAACTTACAACAGCCAGCACTAGCAAACTATAACGCACTAAAGGGTAGGCTTTCTTAAATTTTAAAAACACCTTTTTCTTACTTCTCTTCCGTGCGATGTAGGTAAAAACATCCTGCAAAATACCCAAGGGGCAAATGGCCGAGCAGTATATCCTCCCAAACACAACCGTTAATAAAATTACCACGATAAATCCAATAGTGGCCAAGGAAACTGCCTGAGCAAATTTTAAAATCGACGGAACAAACTGCAAAAACAGTATGCTTGAAGTAATCCGCTCCGGCAGGAGCTCATAAATATCGATAAATGAAAAAAATGTAAACGAAAAAAACAAGAGTGCTAAAACCACCCTTGTTTTTTTTAATGTGAAATATGACATCCTGATTAAATTTTAATACGATGTATGTTTAGTTCGCTCAAATTTTTATTGCCTATACCCATATCATGGGCTATGTTGATGTACCCCACTTCTTCGGGTTCTATTCCAAACATCTTTGCGGCGGCAGCGTCTGTGGCTACAATATCTGTTGAAGCAATCAGGGCTTTTAAGTTTACCACATCGGCCGTAGAAACGCCACGCGGGCCATTCTTGGTCATCATGTTGTAGCCGTCTATAATGGTAAGATCCGGTTTACGATGTAAAGTAATATCAGCTATGCATTGGTGCAAATCGTTACTATGGAAGAACTTCCTATCCCAAACTATACCCATCAGGTTTTTCATTCCCAAGGAAAGTTTTGTTGAAGCATGATGTTTAAGCACAGGTACGTTAATAAACACATCGGAGCGTTGCACCAATTCGTGCACTTTTGCACTCTTAAGGCTTTTGCCTTTGCCTATATTTACCTCTTTATAGTAACTTTCGGTATTCCCCGGTACCATTTTACCACCTGCTTCTTTTACATTCTTTTCTATTTCGCTATTGCTGTAACAACGATCCCACTTGTTACAAGTATTGTCGAATACGTTTACCTCAGAAGCACCAGCCTCTAAACAGCGTTTCACAATATGGCCAACCAAGCCAGGATTGGTATTAGCCGCTCTTTCAGGCCCTGCATCCCAGCCAATATTAGGCTTTACAAGTACCGATTGACCTTTAGCAACAAATTTACCCATACCGCCAAGCGCTTCCATAGCCTTGTCGAACATCACCTCTGGTTCGCCACCTCTAACAGCCACTAAATCAGTTTTTGTTACGGCATTACCGGCCGTTAACGGATCCAAACCTCCAAAAAAAGGTCCTATTCCAGTCAACAACCCCAACCCTACTCCAGTCCTCAAAAAATCTCTTCGTTGCATCATATCACCACTTATTTAAATCATTTAATTTAACCACAATAAAAATGAGCCTAAAGTTAAAGTTTTAAAGGCAATATTTTATAGCGCCTATTCTATTTAAAAGGATTATAAATAATTAAATATAAAGTGATTGAGAAGCCTATTGTACAAACATTATTTTTTATTTATCTTATAAAAATTTAACCTACAACAAGTGAATTATGAGCAATTACCTCAGTGACTTTTTTAAGTTGTTCTTTCCGAATACCTGTCTCATATGCAACTATGCACTTTATGAACATGAGAAACATATATGTAGAAAGTGTATCAAAAATCTTCCACGCTCGTATTTTCATTTGACCGATGAAAACCCCTTGAATAAGATTTTTTGGGGAAGGGTGGATATTGAAAAGGTAGTTTCTTTTTTGCTCTACACCAAAGGAAGCCATGTAAAACAAATATTACATTCGCTTAAATATGGCACCCGGAAAGAAGTGGGTTATGAGCTTGGCAAGATGTACGCCAAAGAGTTAGCTGATATTAATTACTTTAGCAATCTGGATTATTTGGTACCCGTTCCCTTGCACCCTAAAAAAATGAACATACGCGGATACAACCAAAGCGAATGGATAGCCAAAGGTTTGGCCGAGCATTTACCAGGAAAGGTTATGACAGACAATCTGTATAAAAAGACACATACCACAAGTCAAACCAACAAAGGACGATTTAGCCGCTGGGAGAATATAGCCAGTAGCTTTGATGTGAGAGATACCTCCCTATTTGAAAATAAAAAAGTATTATTAGTGGATGATGTATTAACCACAGGAGCCACCATTGAGGCTTGTGCCACCACCCTATCCAATATTAAGGGTATAACTATATATGTGGCAACGCTTGCTTATGCCTGCGATTAATTTTCAAACATGCGCTCAAATTCATAATAAACCGATAAACTGACGGAGTGATTATATTGACCAAATTTACCACCTAACCATTTCACTGGTTTTTGATGGTCGAAAGCACCACCGTATGCTTTTCGAGCTCTAGTAAACGCAGTACTCCATCGTAAATTAACCATTAAGCGTGGGTAAACACGGTAACTGATTCCAACAAGACCCGACATTTCATAGTCCTCAAAAGGGTAAATTGAATTTACCGTTCCGTGTTCATTCTCCTCCGACGAATGGATGAGTACCCCATAAGAGCCTCCTGCCTCGAACATTAAATCATTGACTCTCAACTTGGCAAGTAGCGGTACTTCAATATAATTGAGGTTTAGCTTGTAAAGGGTATAATCGCCTTTAGATTCATTGGGGCTATGCCGACTGCCTTTTTGCTTGTACACAATTTCAAACTGCCCCGCCCATGTGTCACTAAACCACCTGTTTACATATAATCCGCCAACAATCCCAATTTTATTAAAGCCTGTATAGGTATCACCTTCTACCTGACTAAATGCTGCACCTGCAATGGCTCCAGCTTTAAACTCCTGGGCTTTACCACATAAAGAAGTGAGAGCTATAAATACAAGGGTAAGGAACTTTTTAAACATATCACAAGCTTATTTGCTCACAATATAACACATCCAAAGGTACAATTCAACAGAATCGGATTTTTTCCAGAAAATACAAATACATCTATTCTATACTATTCTGTTTATTGTCATTCTAAAATTACTGTGTTATCTTCGCCAGCAGAAGTAAACAACTGTTAATTCAAACAATACATTAGGCACGTATGGCAAAGTCGCAGAGAGAAGAAATGACTTTTTTGCAACATCTCGAAGAGTTAAGGTGGCATTTGGTGCGATCGTTTGCGTCAATTTTTGTTGTGGCCATAGTTGCATTTATCTATAAAGATATTGTTTTTGATACCATTATTTTTGGCCCCAGCGACCCTGGATTTTTTACAAACAGGGTACTAACCCAGTTGGCAAACAAATTTAACATGCCGGCTCTGGCTATTAATCAGGAGATTATAAGGTTCCAGAATATATTAATGGCTGGTCAGTTTACCATGCACCTTACTGTTTCTGTTATTGCCGGTTTGGTGGTGGCTTTTCCGTATATATTTTGGGAGTTTTGGCGATTTATAAAACCAGCCCTGTATCAGGAAGAGGTAAACCATTCCAGAGGAGCCATATTTTTTGCCTCGATACTTTTTTCGGTGGGTATTTTATTTTCGTATTATATCATTTGTCCTCTTTCCGTGCATTTTTTAGCAACCTATCATGTGAGCGATAAGGTAGAAAATATATTAAATCTGGGTTCGTACATCGGCACTATCACTTCTATTGTTATGGCGGGGGGAATTCTTTTTGAATTACCCATTCTTATATACTTTCTGGCAAAGGTGGGATTGGTTACCGCGAGCACATTAAAAAAATATCGTCGTCATGCCATCGTGGTAAGCTTGTTGCTTGCAGCTATAATTACTCCTCCCGATATGATTAGTCAGGTATTGGTATGTATTCCATTAATATTTTTATACGAAGTCAGTATTGTTATTGCCAAAAGGATTGAACGTAAAAAAAGAAAAGCAGAAGCAGGTGTAAAATAGGGTATAAAATATACAATTATGTCAGAACAAAACTTAGTATTGCACACCGATAACCTGGTTAAAAAATATAAAAACCGCACCGTTGTAAAAGGCGTTTCGGTAAAAGTTGAACAGGGCGAAATTGTAGGTTTATTGGGTCCCAACGGAGCAGGTAAAACCACTACTTTTTACATGGTGGTAGGTTTGGTTACCCCAAATTCCGGCGAAATATATTTGAACGATAAAAAAATAACCCGGGAACCGGTTTATAAACGGGCACAACGCGGCATTGGTTATCTGGCGCAGGAGGCTTCAGTTTTTCGTAAGCTAAGTATCGAAGACAATATTAAGGCCGTGTTGGAGATGACCGACTTTACCAAAGAATACCAAAAGGAACGATTAGAAGAGTTACTAAGCGAATTCGGACTAGATCGCATCCGTAAGAGCTTGGGAATCCAGCTATCTGGTGGTGAGCGTCGCCGTTGCGAGATTGCGCGTGCCTTGGCCATCAATCCAAAGTTTATTTTGCTGGATGAACCCTTTGCCGGAGTAGATCCCATTGCCGTGCAAGATATACAGGAAATTGTATCCAAACTTAAATATAAAAACATTGGCATATTAATTACCGACCATAACGTTCACGAAACATTATCGATAACCGACAGAGCTTACCTACTTTTTGAGGGAAACATATTAAAAGCCGGCACCGCTGAAGAACTGGCCGAAGACCCTGAAGTGCGCCGCCTGTATCTCGGTAACGACTTTGAATTGAAACGTAGGATTTTTAATGTGCCTAAATAAAACAATTTATCAAATCTTTTATTGGTCACGTTGCAGCAATATACCTTGCTTTGCAGCACTTTCAGAATTGACAAATTATATTTTCTTCTAAACACCGTATTTTTTGCAAATAAAGTTTGCAGAATTCATTAAAAAGAACTTATCTTTGCAGCGCTTAAAAAAAATAACGCGGATGTGGCGTAATTGGTAGCCGCGCTAGACTTAGGATCTAGTGCCGAGAGGCGTGGGGGTTCGAGTCCCTTCATCCGCACCGATTCAAAAGAAAACAAAAAAACCGTCTCACTTACGATGTATATCGGTAGTAGACGGTTTTTTTTAAATTACAGGAGTTTATAAGCGCCATTTTTGGCCATGATCAATCACAAAAAGTTCACTAATAATATCTTAGCTGATGAACATCTCAAAAGAAAACATTGATGATTTAAATGCAGTAATTAAACTTACTGTTGAGAAACAAGATTACGAGAGCCGCGTTGATGAGGTACTAAAAGATTATCGCAAAAAAGCCAATATGCCAGGTTTCCGTCCAGGCAAAGTGCCTTTTGGCATGATAAAGAAAATGTACGGTAATCAGGTGTTGGCCGATCAGGTGAACAAAATTGTTTCCGAAGAGGTTTCGAAATATTTACACGAGAGCAAACTGGATGTTCTTGGAGATCCCCTTCCCAGCGTAACGCAAGATAGTATCGATTTTGACACGCAGGAAGACTTTCAATTTAACTTTGACATAGCCATTGCGCCTGAGTTTGAGCTAAGCCTATCAAAAAAAGATAAGCTACCTTACTACAAAATAGAGGTTACCGACGAAATGTTGGATCAGCAAATTAAACAGGCCACCAGTCGTTTTGCCACTTCAGAAAAGGCCGAGGAGGCTACTGAAGAGTCGCTAATAAAAGGTGATTTTGTTCAGTTAGATCAGGATGGTAAAGCTCTTGAAGATGGTATCAATGCTGAGAGTGTAGTTCTTTCGGCGGTATCTATTAAAAATAAGGACGCCAAAGCAAAGCTTATCGGTGCTAAAGTAGGCCAGGAAATCATTTTAAATCCAAAAAATACTTTCAACGATGCTTCTCAAATAGCATACATGCTAAAATTATCGAACGAGGAAGCTGCGCAGATTGATGGTGACTTTAAATTTACCATTGAAGAAATAACCAACTATGTTCCTGCCGAAATGAACCAAGAGTTGTTCGATCAGGTTTTAGGTGCTGACAAAGTTACCACCGAAGAGGAGTTTGTAGCGATGATTAAAGAAGACTTGGAAAAAACTTTGGCTTTTGAAAGTGAATACAAATTTTCGATGGATGCCAGAGAAAAACTGATGGGTAAAATTGCTATCGCATTGCCCGAAGCCTTTTTGAAACGATGGATTTTGACAGTTAACCACGATAATGAAGAAATTAATGCCGAAACCATTGAAGCCGACATGCCTAAATACATGGAGGATTTAAAATGGCAGCTAATCAAAAACAATATCGTAAAAAACAATGATATTAAAATTGAAGAGGCAGATGTGCTTGAAGTAGCTAAAAAATCGGCCAAAATGCAATTTATGCAATATGGTTTATCCAACATACCCGATGAGCATTTGGAAAGCTATGCCAAGGATATGATGAACAAAGAAGATCAACGCCGTAACATGGCCGAAACTGCTGTTCAGGAAAAGGTGATGGCTTTTATTAAAGAGGCTGTTAAATTGGATGATAAAACAGTGATCCGTGAGGAATTTAACAAATTGTTCGAAAAAAATTAAGCGGGTAGGTCCTCCAAGTTTTTTTTGTTAATTTTAGCTTTTCAATAGTAATAACAACAAGAAAAATAATAAAATTATGATAGATCCAAAAGATTTTCAAAAATATGCCACTAAACATGTGGGAATCAACAGCCTTGCTTTAGACAAATACACCGCTATTGCCCAGGGTTATATTTCGCCAACCATTATTGAAGAACGTCAGTTAAACGTGGCTTCAATGGATGTTTTTTCGCGCCTAATGATGGATCGTATTATATTTTTAGGATTGGCCATTGACGATACAGTAGCCAACATCATCCAGGCACAATTGCTTTATCTCGAATCTTCGGATCCGCACAAGGATATTTCCATCTATTTTAATTCCCCAGGTGGTTCCGTTCATGCAGGATTGGGTATTTACGATACCATGCAGTATATTTCGTCGGATGTGGCCACCATTTGTACTGGTATGGCTGCTTCAATGGGTGCCGTATTGCTTACTGCCGGAACCAAAGGAAAACGCTCAGCTCTTAAACATTCAAGGGTGATGATACACCAGCCTATGGGTGGAGCTCAAGGACAAGCATCGGACATTGAAATTACAGCGCGCGAAATCATGAAACTCAAAAAAGAGTTATATACCATTATTGCCGACCACTCTGGAAACACCTTTAAAAAGGTAGAGAAAGATTCGGATCGCGACTACTGGATGACCGCTACCGAAGCAAAGGAATACGGAATGATAGACGAAGTGCTGACAAGAGAGAAAAAGTGATATTACATACGTACATAAGCTGTGCAGAATACCGCTAAAACCGGTATTCTGCATTGTTGTTTTTATAAATTCAAGGATGTTTTATGGATAAGTGTTCATTTTGCGGGAGAGTTAGAAAAGATACCAACCTTTTGATAGCCGGTGTTTCAGGTCATATCTGCGACAGCTGTATAGAACAGGCACACGGTATCTTAGAGGAAGAATTTAAGAAAAAAGGAGGGTTTGATGTTAAGGAATTAACCCTCCTGAAACCAAGAGAAATAAAGACTTTTTTAGATCAATATATCATTGGACAGGACGAGGCAAAAAAGTTTCTGTCGGTGGCTGTTTACAACCATTATAAGCGTTTGCAACAACGCAATACCAAAGATGATGTGGAAATAGAAAAATCGAACATCATACTGGTTGGTGAAACAGGAACTGGTAAAACATTGCTGGCTCGTACCATTGCTCGTATGTTACATGTACCCTTTACCATTGTAGATGCCACGGTACTTACCGAAGCTGGATATGTGGGTGAAGATATTGAAAGCATATTAACACGCTTGTTACAAGCGGCCGACTACAATGTGGAAGCCGCCGAAAAGGGAATTGTTTTTATTGATGAGATAGACAAAATTGCCCGTAAAGGCGATAACCCTAGCATAACGCGCGATGTTTCGGGCGAAGGTGTGCAACAAGGTCTACTTAAATTATTAGAAGGTGCTATTGTTAATGTTCCACCGCAAGGAGGACGTAAACACCCCGACCAAAAAATGATACCCGTAGATACTAAAAATATTTTGTTTGTATGCGGTGGTGCTTTTGATGGTATTGAACGTAAAATTGGTCAACGGCTTAATACCCAGGTAATGGGTTATAGCGCCAGTAAAGCTAAAGATAAGGTAGATCAAAAAAACCTGTTGCAATACGTGGCTCCTCAGGATTTAAAGTCGTTTGGACTAATACCCGAAATTATCGGTCGTTTGCCCGTACTCACCTACCTAAATCCGTTGGATAAACCTGTATTACGAAGGATTTTGCGCGAGCCAAAAAACTCCATTATCAAGCAGTACGAAAAACTGTTTGGCATTGATAATATTACACTTACTTATACCGAGGATGTGTTAGATTATATCGTGGACAAAGCCATAGAGTTTAAATTAGGAGCTCGGGGATTACGTTCTATCTGCGAAACCATTATGATGGACCTGATGTTTGACGCACCCTCAAAAGACGATAAAGAACTGGTGATTACCATTGAATATGCCCGGGCAAAAATAGACAAAGAAAACTTGACAAGATTGAAGGCCAGTTAATTTTTCATACCATAATAATCACACCTTGATTTTAATCTGGCGAATGGATAGCACAAATACAGGGTTAAGTGAACCTCGGTTCGGTTCTTTCATATAAAAAAACGATTTTAAAACCAATGGGGCAGCTATTAAAAACAGCTGCCCCATTGGTTTTATATAAAGAGATAGGATTAAAGGCTGATCACGTCCTTTGACTTATTCAGGTTACCAGCGCTGATTACCGAAGACTGAATTACCATCTCGCCGGGTACAATGCAATCCCAAATGAAATAGGATACAGCTCAGGCCCTCTGCCGTCTTGAAATAAAGAAGATAAGTAATACGTTCCATAAAAGTTAAGTGCTTTGTATCCGAAGCGCACTTGTGCTCCATATCTAAAATCATTCAGGCCAAAACTGCTTCGGTTTTTTTCTTTATCCCGGTCTCCATCCTGTTTCGTTACTATTTTAGTAAAGGATTTAAGCCTATATCCGCCTAATACTCCCGCCGACACATAAAATGCATTTCTATTACGTTGGCTAAACTGTAACTCAAACAAAACTGGAACTGTTAAATACATGGTAGTCAACTTATTTTTTTCCAACCCAATAGAAATGGGCTGCGAGGACAAATTCCCATTTTCGTCCATCACCGGTATATTGGGATTATCAAAGCGGTAATTGTTGTAATTCAGCCCCAAACCGGTAACCAAACCCACATTTCCCCTACGACTCAAAGATATATTTTGCTGTATGGCATTTATCGAAAACTCCACTGATTTTCCTGTATTTAAGGAGAGGTAACGGTACTCATCTGGTAGCGTAAAATCACCATTGGCATTTATGTAGTTATTAAGTCCTATATCCACGCCCCAGTAGTGGCCTTTAAAATTTTTATTGCTACTGCTATATTTATTCTTTCGCTCCAATCGGTCATGGTTAAAACTGTCAAACGAAAACTCTTTAGCGTTATCTTTATCTATCACCTCTATCCTTGTTCCGAAAACTCTGATTACTGTGGCATCGGTTTTCTTTTCATCATCTGTAGAAGAGGCTGTTTCATCGGCAGTTGGCACTTTATCGGCCTTTACAGCAAGGCTATCTGAAAGGTCAGGCATCTCGTGTGTATTTATCCGATCGATAGGTTTTCCGTTTAAATCAATATATGATATTTTTCCGTCTAGGATAACACGTGCCACACCCTCTTCAAAATCATCTATGTGCTGATAAGCACAATCTATTATCTCCACACCCTGACTATTGATAAAGCCCATTTTACCATTTTTGAGCACCTTGGCCTTACCATCTCTAAAAGGCCATATCTTTTGGTATTGAGCCGTTATAAACTCATAGCCCGACAGGTTAACATACCCTGTTTTGCCATCCCTCAATACCTTGGCTTTGCCCTCTTCAAAATCCCATACTTGATCATATTTACAGGCAATAAACTCATTCCCATTGCTGTTTACATAGCCTACTTTTCCATTTCGTAACACACGTGCTTTACCTTCTTCAAAATCCCATATCATATCGTAAATCAATGGTATAATCACATCGCCATCGATGTTGTAAATTCCAAGCTTTCCATCCTTGAGCACCTTTATATTACCATTGTTACTCAGGTTCCATACTTGGTCGTTTTCGCAGGGGATAATCACATCGCCATGCTGGTTAATTAAGCCTATTTTACCTTTCTCCATCACACGATAATACCCATCCTCAATCTCCCAAACTTTATCGTAGGTATTTAAAAACGTTTTATCCTGGGCATGAATGGGTAAAGCAGAAAAAAAAGAAATAAATAATAGTATAGATAAATATTTCATCTCATAATAATTAATTGTTCACATATGGCATTCGATGGAACTCGCCAATAATATTTCCACTGTGTGAGAGGATACTCGCATGGCTCGTTTCATGGATTCTTATTTAGACAAAAGACTAAGAAATAATAGACAATAGGACGTGGATACAACTCATTCCGCTAGCTAAACAGCTTTACTTTAAAAATTAACTAAGGTCAAGCCTACAGTAAACGGCGTAACTTCGGGCCCTTTGTCGGCTTCGTACAAGGTAGAAAGATTGTATGTGCCATAAAGCTTAATAAAGTTAATGCCTGCCTGAAACATAAGGCCGTACTGAAAAGGGTTTAAGTTTATATCCTGCCGCGACTTGTCTTTATCGTTGTCACTATATACCATTTTTGTATGCGAGCCTAATTTAAATCCACCATAAACGCCTGCAGAAACAAAGGCATCCTGTTTGGAATCCTTACCCGTTTGAAGCTCAAAAAGCAGGGGTATATTGATAAACGAAGCCACTATTTTGCTCTTTTGCACGTCGCGATCGGTAGCTGTGCCTACGGTAATCCCGTCCTGGTTGCGTTCGATACGATAATTGTTATCGAAACGGTAATTATAAACTGCCCATCCCATACCGGTAACCAATCCAAAGTTTTTTCTATGCTCTTGCAAAGCAATGCTGTATTGTAAGAAATTAATACCCACCGTCATCGATTTACCAGCATTAATATCCATAAAAGGCTCTGTATCTACCTCTTGATAATTATTAAATCCCAATTGAACTCCGGCCCAATGACCTTTAAAATCATCGTGATCAATCCTTACTGTTCTCACTTTGGTATTCCCACGCTCTTCGATAAACTCCCATTTACGTCGGCCAATGGATATTTTGGCCACTGTGTCATTGCGCTCGTCCACCTCTACTTTAGCGTTCTTAATTCCTACAATCACTCGCTCATTATCTTCATCAATAACAATAATTTCCGAGGTTTTTGTTTTACTATTTTCTTGTGCAAAAGATATGCTTGGCAGCATACAAGCACAAATAAAAAGGAAGGTATATACTTTGTACATCTGTTTTAAATTTATTGGATGAAAATTAAATATTGAATTTATTGTGAAACTCCGGACGTTTCTAGAATAGGACGATTAAGAGCTTAATTTGTTACAGGTTTATTTTTAATTCTTTGCCGTATGGAGATATTATCCGACTCTACCTGATAGGCAACCAACTGACCATCTTGATTTAAAACTTTGTTAACTTTAGTTTCGTTACCAGCCAAAAAATTAATAAGCTTTATGCTTCCAGTGACTACCCTTGCGTTGCGGGTCAGTTGTTCACTTTGTTCACTTAAGCGAGATTGTGATACAAGCCGCTCATCCTTTTTATCTGCTAAATTATTGGCTATAACTATGGGCATCATCGCATTTAAACCAAGCTCGTATGCATTAATATTTTGTGTTTTTAAAAGTTGCATCTTTTTACCTGACAAAGGCTCCATCTCAATCTTCTCAAAAGACGATTTTGGATTTGATACCAGTACTGGCTGACTTTCTACTGAAACCAAACTATGATTTGTAGCCATTGCAACAGATACTTTCTTTTCATCCAGCACTTCTACTTGAGCATTTGTTTTAGGCTTAAGAATCGGCATAGGTTTATCATTAACAGCCACAATATTACTATTATCGCTTACTTTTTGAATAAATGGCAACGAACCTACCGAAAGCAATAACGCAACCGCAGCAGCTGCCCCTATCCGCTTAAAGGTTGAAACCGTTAGCCCAGGAACCAGTATCACTCTTTTTAAAGAGTTTTTAAAAGGATAACGAATACTTTGGTCGGCACTTAAAGTAACTTTTGAATACAGCCCAAAAAGCGTAGTATTGGTTTTGTCTTGTTTCAGATATGAGGACTTCCATTGGAGTTCGTCAGCATCTAAAGCATCTTCCACTTCTTTTATGGCCACGTATTCGGGATAGGGCATATCCGATAATTCATTTGATCCTTTTAAAAGCGTATGCTTTGATGTAAATACTTCTTCTTGTGGATTCACAACTACATTTTCAAGACCTTTCAGTTCTTCTTTGAGATGTGGGTTTCGCTCCAAAAACTGAAATAGCAGCGCCCTATCTGTTCCGGAAAGGTTTCCGTCCAGATAGTCCATCATCCATATCTCGTAATTTTCTTTAGAAACCATAACTCAAACTAACAATTCAATTTTAACCAAATAATTTTTCAAAAACTGTCTTCCTCTAAAAATATAAACCTTTACTTGGGCTTCGTTCAACTGGGTTATTTCAGCAATTTCGTTATACGAATAGCCCTCATAATCGCGCAACAGGATAACATTTTTTTGAACGGGAGGAAGCTGATCCAAAGCTTTATGAAGAATTTCGTTCAAATCTGAATAGCTTTGGGTGGTAAAATGATTATTCTGATCGGCATCACTCCAATCCGCCTTAAATTTATCACGCCTCACCGAATCAATGAGCGTATGATAAGCCGCCGAAAACAGATAACTCTTGACTTTGGAATACGTGATATTAGCATGGTTAAGCCATACCTTTTCAAACGTATCCTGAACAATATCCTTCGCCTTTTCGCTGTCTTTGATGTTTTTAAGTACAAAGCGATATATATTGTCGGAATAAAGCGCAACGCTCTGGTTATATTCCTTAACTGTCATCCGGATGTATACCTAGATTATAAAATTTTTCTATACATTATAAGGGTATGACGCCCCAGCACCATTAAAGTTACAGTGCTTTTCTGTTATTTTAAAATAAAGTGCTGATTATAGCAGTCAATAGACCGTTATATTTTATCTGCCATCCGTCAGGCTGGGATAATAGATACTAGACTTATATACAAACTTCATATTATTAGCACATTAAAAAAGATCACACAACCTGCAAACAACTCTGATATTCATATAGTTACAAAAATATAACGAAGTGTTGAGCAGTACCATACTTGAATAATATTCACTTTACCCCGTATCTATTAATAAGTTACCCCGAGATTAGTATCCCGGGGTTTAAATAATATTCTGATAAAGATTAAAAGCGTTTATTCCCCTGCTTCAATTTTTGGCTTAATCAAGACTATATCAACCCTACGATTAATTTGTATTCGCCCTTCTTTTGCACTGGCATCGCTGATAGTTAATTGTTCTTTGGCACCTTTAGGTAGAACTTTCATAACTTTTTCGTCGATACCATAATGATCTCCCAGATATTGCATCACTGTTTCTGCTCGTTTCTGACTTATAAACATTGGGTTATCTTCCGATTTATCGGCAAAGCCTTCGAGTTGCAACGACCAATCAGGATGTTTGCGTAACAATACAGCCAACTGCGCCATAGTCACTTGGTTTTCGTAATCCTTAAATGTAGCACCCCCAGGCATAAAATATATCGGGAAAACATTATCAGCCAAATATATTTTGGTGCTTTTTTCTACCGTCGTTACTGAATCGATCTGGAGACGAAGGATGCCTGCTTGCTGTTGCAGCATGCGTTCAAACTGGTTAACTTCATTTTCGAGGGGATCTTTGCGTTTATTTCCAAAAATATTAAAACCATACGTGCGATAGGTCCATTTACTGTGACGCTTATCCTTCTTCCCTATTTTATAGCTAAGGTTAATGGTGGTATGCCAATAGCTGTCGTTAGTAGCTCCAGATAATATACCATCCAAATTATCCTCCAAGCCGTAATGGATGTTACTTTCAATCCCTACGTCAAAGCTACGGTTGATGCGGTACAAAACGCCGCCACCAATAGGTAGTACCAATTCTTTTTCGCGGCTAATTTTCTTATATGGATCATTTTTATTGTATCCAAATACAAAATAACCTTCATTTGAAATTCCTTCCACATCGTCGCCATGCAGCACTTGACCATCACTATTTTTATAAACTCTGTTACGCAGCGCCTGCATACCAAAACCTACATTGACATAAAAGTTCCACTTATCATTAATAGGCCCTGGGTTATTTATCATTTGATTAATGTAAAAACGAGCGTTCCCAGTAAATTCCTTAAAATCACCATCGTAATAATGCAGTATCCCTTTTTCGTGCATATCCCCCTGCATATATCTAAAGTCGAAAGCTAGTGCAGGTACCAATTGGTAACTCAGCGCTACCGAAGGGCTAAAATACCATTTCCCATCGGGGATTATCAGATAATCAGTAAAGTCGGTAAAATATATATTAGGCCCATACCCCACCATAATATCCCAACGATTAAACTTTTTTTCGCTAGAATAGCGCATATGCTCTTCAATGAGCCGCTTGTCAGTTGTAAATTGTGCAAACGACGAAGTAACCCAAACCAAAAGCCATACTATTAAAACAAAGCTTTTATTTCTATTCATTATCACTGGTTTGTTCATCGTTAACAATCATCAATAAATCCACTCTTCGGTTTGCCATGTGCAAACCATGTATATTTCTGTTTTGCGTATCCGACAACAATTCTGATTCTCCTTTGGGATCTAACCGGAATCTGGATGCCTCAATGCCAAATTCATTTACCATAGCATCCAACACTGCCTGGCAACGTCGCTCGCTGAGTTTTAAATTGTACGAAACACTTCCTCTGTCGTCACAATATCCTGAAATAACCATGTTTATAGTTTCGTCCCGCTTTAAGGCTCTAGCTACCCGTGCCAATTGTCTGTGTTCACTTTTATTTAAACTATACTTGTCGAAATCGAAAAATACCGAAGCAGAGACACCTTCTTCATAAACAACCTTTTCGAATTTCTGATAAGATTTTGTGGTGATAATGGAATCTAATCCGGCTAATTTATCCAATTCACTCTTTAGAGAATCTAAGCGTATGGCAAGTGGATCACTAGCACGCTGCGATTCATAAGCTAAGTTAAAATCTTTGTATGTCCAACGTGCATGTCGTTTGTTTTTCTTACCTATTTTATAGGTCACGTTAAATGAGGTGTACAAGTAAGTATCGTTGTCGGCACCACTAAAATTGGCATCTAAATTATCGGCTGTTAAGTTTCGCATGGTTGTTTCAATTCCCAGGTCGAAGCTTTTGTTTATCCTGTAACGAGCCCCTACACCAATGGGTACTAACAACTCGGTTTGTCTGCTTTGTTTGTCTTCTGGGTTTTGTTTATCGTAACCAAGCACCAGATAATCGTTATCACTCCAGCCTGGAGGCTTTGGATAACCACCAAGATTTTTATGGACATCGTCAACCTGCATAAAAGCATCGGTGTCGAGTCTGCGCAAACGGCTTCGGAAAGCACTAACCCCAAAGCCAATTTTACCGTAAATATCCCATTTATCGGCTAAAGGCCCAAAAGCAACCAATTGATTTATGCTGAAACGAAGATTCATGCTATAATCCATGAAATCTCCTTTAAAATAGCGATTGTTTTTTTCGCCGTACATTTTACCAGTAATAAACTCTGCATCTAAACCCCAGGCCCGTCCCAGTTGTTTAGATACAATTACCGAAGGGGCTAACTTTAAATTACCCTTAGGAAATACCGTATAATCAATCACATCAGTATAATAAAACAAAGGTCCATAACCTATCGTTACCGACCAAGTATTGTACTTATTTTCTTTTCGGTATATCTGCTCATCGGTGAGATTACTAAAATCAATTTGGGCGCTCAAAAAGGTCGTGCCCAAAAATAATAGAGCCAAAATAGAAAGGCTAAATCTATAAAATTGCATAATCATTATCTCTTAGAAACTGAATTGGGAATTTAAGTCTTAAAGCTAAATATATTTATAAATATTATCCTTTTGGTTCTATAAATAGTTTCAATTATTACATTAAAACATAGTTTTTAATGATATATCATATATTTAATCTGACGATTGCTGCTCTACATTTATTTCTGATCATGAAATAAAAAGAACACATAACTATTAAACAAAAAAAAGGGGAGTAACACATGTTACTCCCCTTTTTGGTTTTTACTGAATCTTTATTTGTTTAGCAGGTTTTGGTTTTACCTCTTCTCGCATGGGTAATCCGATATGAAGTATTCCATCGGCATAGCTGGCCTTAATTTTGTCACCATCTACCATCATTTC
The DNA here is from genome assembly GCA_024635585.1 of Saccharicrinis sp. Classification (GTDB taxonomy): domain Bacteria; phylum Bacteroidota; class Bacteroidia; order Bacteroidales; family Marinilabiliaceae; genus Saccharicrinis. The sequence goes on from JAGXIP010000077.1 coordinate 20,543, forward strand.
AGGGATGGTAAAGGATCGTTAGGCCGGGTGCGGCAACTTCAATCTGAAACTCATCATCGTATTCCTTAACGTGTACAGCTGGCAGCGTTGAGTTTGAATCGGCAAAGTTAGAATTGCCCCAATCCATCATGTTTCCCTCAAAGAAACGATCATAAAGGAGTTGCCTGTCTGTGGCATACAGCGTTATCCTTAAACGCAAAAAGAGCAATGGGAAGAGGTGGGTATATAAAAGGGCATAAACGCAAAAAGAGCAATCGAAACTTAATTCGATTGCTCTTTTTAAAGATGGGCGGCGACCTACTCTCCCACATTTCTGCAGTACCATCGGCGCTAACGGGCTTAACTTCTCTGTTCGGAATGGGAAGAGGTGGAGCCCC
>JAGXIP010000078.1 GCA_024635585.1 Saccharicrinis sp.
CAACTATACCGTTTAATGGGGTGCGCAACGCATGGCTAATAGAATTCAAGAAATCACCTTTAGCCACATCCAATCGTTTTAAATTTTCGTTGGCCTCTTGTAGTTGGATATTTGATTCATTGAGCTCCAATGTTTTTTTCTCTACTTCCGACGAAAGCCATCCGTTCAAATCAAGCATTTTCTCTCTCGATTTTTTCAGTTCTACTTGTGTTGACAAACGTGCTAAAAGCTCCTTTTGGTTAAAAGGCTTGGTTATAAAATCTACGCCTCCCCTTTCAAAGCCCTCGGTAACACTTTCGATATCGGTACGAGCTGTTAAAAATATAATGGGTATGTTAGCATGTTCGGGATTTTTTTTAATTATTTCGCAGGTTTCAAAACCGTTTGTTTCGGGCATCATAATATCTAACAAAACGGCATCGAAGGAAGCCATTTGAAGCCATTTTATGGCGCTGGCTCCATTAAGTGCAACCTCAACGGAATAATCATTTTCTGCCAATAAGGCAGCTAATATTTGCAAGTTTTTTGGATTGTCATCAACAATCAATACGCTGTTCTTCATTTTATTGCCTGTTGCGGGTTAAAATTTGATGTACTTTACATTCACTTTAGTTCAGTCATAAAAAACTTGAAATTGTGAATCATTTTCTGAATGGTTTCAAAATCGTAGGATTTAATAGCCGTATTCAGTATTTGGGCATATTGTATTAAAGGAGGCCAGGGTGATTGTTCTATTGCTTGGTTTATTTTATCCGAAAACACATTTAGTTTTTCCGAAGACAATATTTCTTGTAAATCCTGGCTCAATGGCAATACGGATGTTTCTAAATGCAGCCTCAACTTTTCCTTATCGCCATTAACAAAACAAAAATCATTGTTAGGTATTTGCACAAAGGAATTATCTTGCCTCTGCTGTGCCGTTATAAATTTACTTACTTCGTTAATGAGATGCTCCTGCACAATAGGCTTAGATATGTACGCATCATAACCTTCTTTAATAGCTCGATGTTCCTCCTTGGCCTCACTGGATGCTGAGGATGCGATAATGGGAATGTTTTTAATCTGTTCGTTTGCCTTTATCAGCTTAAAATATTTAAAATCATTGGATTTAGGCAGACGCATATCCATAATTATTAAAGAAGGCTTATGCTTCAACACTTCATCTACTATCCCTTCGCCATAAAAGCATGGTGTGCAATCTAAGTTAAGATTATTGCCTTGGGCGCATAACACATCCAAGTTGGCTTGAACACTATCAATAATCAACACACGTTCCTGGCTAAACATCACGCTACTTGCTGTTTCTCCTTCAATTTCAGAAAAGGGATCGTTGGTGGCTTCAATATCCGGAATAGAAATAGAAAAAGTGGTTCCCTTATCTATTTTACTTTGCATTGAAATAACGCCACCCATCATACTTACAAGTTTACGCACTATGGACAAACCCAATCCTGTACCTTGCTGGATCTTTTCGTTAGGACGCTTGTCCTGCACAAATGGATCGAATATGCTTTTCTGCTTATCTTGTGAGATACCAATTCCCGTATCAGATACTGTAATAAAAAGATTGCCCTTAGTTTGATCGCTATTAAAAGTAAACGCAGCCGAAATACTCACCTGCCCATGATGCGTAAATTTAAGGGCATTACTACTCAGATTAAGTAGTATCTGCTTCATTTTTAACGAATCAACATAAATCAACTTTGGAAACTCATCGTTTGTGCGCACCAATAGTTCAATCTGCTTTTCGGCAAAATCCATCGAAAAGCTTTCCTCAATTTCCTTTAACAGGAAAACAAAGTTGGTGTTCTCTTTACGGATACTCATTTGCCCTGCCTCAATTTTCTCCAAATCCAGCAAATCGTTTATCAGCGCCAGCAGCACTTTACCACTTGCCTTGATGGAGTTTAGGTATCCATTTAAAGGTGGCTCGGCAATATGTTTGCTCAACAGCTCCGAAAAACCAATGATAGAGTTCATGGGAGTCCGTATCTCGTGCGACATATTTGCCAAGAACATGGTTTTCGCCTCGTTGGCCTGCATACTTATATTTCGCTCGAGCAATAAAGCATTCATCAGTTCCTTGGTGTCGGATATATCCATTAATACGCCCGATACGCTCCTTAATCCATCTTTATCTATAATTAGCTGCCCCGAAAAACGTAGCCATAAGTATTTATTGTGGACATTTAGCTGCCTAAACTCCACCACCATTTTAGTTTCTCCTGATTTTATGGCATGCTCGAAAGAATTACTTATATACTCCCAATCATCGGGGTGCAACCTTGTTTTAATCCATATTAGATCAACCCCGCAATTATCTATAGAATAGCCAGTAATATTTTCATATACCTTATTACTGTAAAGGGTTTGTTCTTGCAAATTATATTCTACAAAAGCTATATTGCCCGCATCCATACCAAACTCCAGCCTATCCCTGAGTACTGCTACCTCTTTTTCGTGTATAACACGATCCGTGACATCCATCCTTACCTCGGCCATATGCCAAACATTTGGTTTACACTCGTACGGAAAGGCTATCACCTGAATAGTTTTATCCTCGTTAAGGTAACGAAACGTGGATTGACATTTAACCTTTTTTTTACGAGGACACTGACTACAAGGTGCATCATTACCTGCAAAGTGTTGGTAACATTTTTCATTTAATGTAGCTATATCCTTTTGGCTATGGAATATAATGTCACCATGCTCGTTACTGATAGACAATACAGTTTTGGTAGCCATTAAGATATTGCGCAATTGCATGTTCAGGAAATCGCGTTCCTCTGCTTCTTCTTTTCCAGTGATATTATCAAACCCTGAACACGTTAAATTACTAGCCTTATCGGTATCAGCAATATTTTTAAACTGCTCCAAAGCAATCTGATCGCCAATAGTTTTACAAAAAGTGGATACGGAGGACTCTATTTCGTCTATTTTATACTTGTATTGTGTTAATAGTACAATGACTCCCCAAACATGCTGCTCATCCAAAAAAACGGGAGCAACAAAATAGCTTGTATGCTGGGCATCGCTATTTGCTCTCTTATTTTGTAACACCTCGTCAATACCAAAACATGTATTGCTTAATTGTTTATCAACCGCATACTCCTCCTCATTATGCAGGGTAGAAGCCATAATATTTACGCCCTGACCTGCTGTTTTAGCCAAAAAAACAAGCGACGCCCCTGTTACTTTTTGCAGTAGCAACATTTGTTGATTCCAGCTAAATACCATGGTATTCTGAGTTATTGATTTTGATATAGTTTCCAGCATTTTGTAGATTACTCCTGCTTTAACAGCCATTAAAAAGTAGCTGATTTTTATTTGTGTGATGATACGGCGTTTATTACAAATTGTTTCTCTTTTTTATTATATTTCAGTTTCTTATAAATTTAACAATAATAAAACATGTCCAGATTAAGCATTACTTTTTTGCTTGCTGCCATCTATACCAGTGTGGTACTATCACAAAACAAAAAACCATTAACGGTTAATGATTACGATATTTGGAAATCGTTAAACAGCACCATCATATCCGATAATGGAAAATGGGTTTCGTACGAAATAAAGCCTCAAAAAGGAGACGGTTATTTATATTTATATGATGTCGAAAACAAGCATCTGGATTCGATAGCAAGAGGATCCGCTGCTGTTTTTTCTCCCGGAAATAACTTTTTGGCTTTTAAAATAGTGCCGCAGGCCGACACGCTTAGAGCATTGAAACTAAAAAAAACCAAAGACGAAAAATTGCCAAAAGACACCCTCACTGTTTGGAATTTACAAAATGGTCAGAAAAAGTTTTATCCGCGGATAAAGTCCTTCGGAGTTCCTAAAAAAGAGGGTGAATGGTTGCTGGCGCATTTCCATAAAAAACTATCCCTAAAAAATAACGATACTGATAGTACTGCTATAGATACCGCGAAACAAGTGCAGGATACGTATTTAATTAAAGACATGATTTTTGCTAAAGACTCCGCAATGCAAACAAAAAAGAAGTCGGAAAAATTCAAATCGGAGGGTACACAACTTGTTTATCTGAATCCAATGAACGGCGACAGTGTTTCTTTTGATGACGTGGTACAGTATAGCTTACCTAAATATGGCGAAGGAGCTTTTGTAGTTCAGTCGATGGGCGACTCCATAGAAGAAACAAAAATAAAGCGTTTAGATGCCACGAGCCTACAAATAGATAGTCTTTTCCACAGACAAGGAAATTTGAGTTCGCTCAAAAGCGACGATCATGGCGGGCAGCTTGGCTTTTTATTTAGTCCTGATACCGCAAAAACCAAAACGTACCGCTTGTATCATTGGCTGCAAAAAAACAATCGACTTACAATGGTAATTGACACCCTGCATCCTCAATTACCAAAAGGATGGAGTGCCCACACAAAAGGAAAACTCTGGTTTTCGGAAAAGGGTGACAAATTATTTTTTGGCAGTGGTAAAAGGCCAGAAGAAGAACCCAAAGATACTTTGCTAAAAGACGAAAAAGTGTTTGTAGATATCTGGAACTGGAAAGACAAACGCTTGCAGCCCATGCAAAAAAAGAATTTGAATAAAGAGAAAGACCGGGCGCATAAAGCTGTTTACCTCATCAAATCCGGCATAGTTACCCAGCTCGAAACTGAAGCGTATAACACCGTTAGCATTTTGGAAGACGGCAACTGGAATTATGCCGTAGCTTTTGACGACACACCCTACCTGAGAGCCTCTTCGTGGAGTGGCCTATGGGCAAACAACTTATATAAAATTGACTTGACATCAGGCAAACGCACTTTAATTCAGGATAAGATTGCCAATAAATACAGTTTTTCGCCCGATGGCAATTTTTTGTGCTGGTACAATCCCACCGACAGCATTTGGTATTTGAACAATATCGGCGACAACACAAAAACACCCCTCAGCAAAAACATAAATGTGGCTTTTTATGATGAGCTTAACGACATCCCCAACTCTCCCTCAGCGTATGGAGTTGCAGGATGGAGCCCCAAAAGTGCAGAAGTGTACATTTATGACCGCTTCGACATTTGGAAATTCGACACCCGCATGAAAGCGGAGCCACAGAACATCACCCACGAGATGGGAAGAAAAGATTCTACGATATATCGTTACGTAAACCTCGACAAGGACACTAAATATATGAACGAAAAAGAAGGCTTATTGCTCCATTCTTTTAACGAAAATAACAAGAACCAAGGCTACGGCTGGATAAAAAATGACAAATGGGAAAACTGTATTAACGAACCAGCAATGCTTACCAAACCCATCAAAGCCAAAAACTCCGACAAACTGATTTGGCGAAAAGGAGATTTTAAACACTATCCTGAACTTTATTACAGTGGCTTACAATTTAATAATCCGCAGCATATCTCTCATACCAACCCTCAACAAAACCTTTACAATTGGGGTAATATCCAATTGGTAAAATATACGGCGTTGGATGGTAACGAATACCAAGGTTTATTGGTTACTCCCGAAAATTTGGATCGGACTAAAAAGTATCCGCTGATTGTATATTATTACGAGCGCGGCTCCGAGAGGCTCCATAATTATTACTCCCCCGCTCCCAGTCGTTCCACCGTTAACTGGACTACGTATGCCAGTAATGGCTATGTACTATTTATACCCGACATTGCCTACAGAACAGGCGATCCAGGTTTAAGCGCATACGAAGCGATAATGGGCGGTGTAATGGCTATGACACAGCAGTTTAGTTTTATCGATAAAGATAACATGGGGCTGCAAGGGCAAAGCTGGGGCGGATACCAAACGGCCTACATGATTACCCGAACCAACATGTTTAAAGCTGCCATGGCTGGAGCTCCTGTGAGTAACATGACCAGTGCATACGGTGGAATACGTTGGGGAACCGGCAGCAGCCGCATGTTCCAGTACGAACACACCCAATCGCGCATTGGTGGCACACTATGGGATAAATTTGCAAAGTATGTAGAAAACTCACCCATATTTTATGTGCCACAAATAGAAACTCCTTTGCTGATGATGCATAACGACAACGACGGAGCAGTTCCATGGTACCAGGGAATTGAATTGTTTGTGGCCATGCGCAGGCTCAATAAACCAGTTTGGATGCTTACCTATAACGATGAGGAACACAACCTAACACGCAGAGCCAATTCCATCGACTTGAGCATACGCATGATGCAATTTTTCGACCATTACCTAAAAAACAAGCCGACACCGGTATGGATGGAATACGGAATCCCGGCGGTTGAAAAAGGGGAAAACATGGGTTATGATTTAGTGGAGTAGTTTTAATTATTACTTGTATCTTTGTATTTTATTTTTTACCCAAAGACCGCAAAGGAATTCGCAAAAAAAACCAAAGATGAAAGGATTGTTGGAAGTAGCGTTCACCTTTTTTGAGCCACTATCATTCAGACTTATCTTGATAATCTGCCAATAGGTGGACAGGTTACATCTTGATACTTGATACTAACGACTTGATACTAATTTTAAACATATGAAATTTACATTTATAAAAACAGCCCCGCACCGATCCTTTAACCATAACCCCATTTATTACAATGCAGCTAAGGAAGAGCAAGAAAAACGTAATAACCGCATCAAGAGCGAACTTGGACAGGAAGTTGAAAATGACCAGGAAAGTATTGAGGGCAGGGTGAAAGGACAGATGCGACGCAAAATACAAGGTCACTTTGATGTAGTGCGGAAAGAAAAAAGACGCTCTAATATTCGTTTGGCCATCATCCTTATTGGCTTAGTCATCTTTTTTTATTATTTACTGATGTCAAGTTCGGAGTGGATACTTAAATATATGTAGTGGCAGCAAACGAGTCATTTCGTCTACCAAAACCCTCCCTGCCTACCGGCAGGCAGGGAGCTCTCCCGAAAACATGTTCGGGACAGGCTCTTAAGGGAGAACTGCCAACCCTAATAGTGTTACACCTCCCCTTTAGGGGAATGAGGGGTGAATGTGCAAGATAAAATCAACCTCATTAAATCACATAAAACATCTGTTCATCAGGTGTTTTATTTTATAAAATAGTTTCATGTCAGATATCATCCAACTGTTACCCGATTCTGTTGCCAACCAAATTGCTGCTGGCGAGGTGATTCAACGACCGGCCTCCATGTTAAAAGAACTTGTGGAGAATGCCATTGATGCGGGCAGTACCGATATAAAAATAATAATAAAAGATGCCGGACGAACACTTGTTCAGGTTATCGACAATGGCTGCGGCATGTCGGCCACCGATGCCCGTTTGGCCTTTGAACGTCATGCCACCTCCAAAATAAAAAATGTAAACGATTTGTTTGCCATTCGCACCATGGGTTTTAGGGGCGAGGCACTGGCTTCTATTGCTGCGGTTGCACAAACTGAGCTAAAAACTAAAAAACATGGCGACGAACTTGGCACTCACTTGGTTCTATCGGGCTCGGAAGTGCAAAAACAAGAGGTAATCAACTGCCCCACGGGAAGTAATTTTATTGTGCGCGATTTATTTTTCAACGTGCCCGCACGCCGACGGTTCCTAAAAAAGGACAGCACAGAGCTACGGCATATTATCACTGAATTTCAGCATGTGGTATTGGCCAATCCCGACATCAGCTTTAGCCTTGAGCACAACAACATGCCTATGTTCCAGCTTCCGGTATCTAACCTCAGGCAACGCATCATTAACATGACGGGCAAAACCATGAACAGCCAGTTGGTGCCCGTTGAAACAAACACCACGCTGATTCAAATACATGGTTTTATAGGTAAACCCGAAGCAGCACGTAAGTCCTCGGGCGATCAGTTTCTTTTTGTAAACCAGCGCTACATGCGCCATCCTTATATGCACAAGGCCATTACCGAGGCTTATTCCAACCTCATATTGCCCAACACCATACCTGCTTATTTTTTATATTTTGAGGTAGATCCTAAAATCATCGATATAAATATCCATCCCACTAAAACTGAAATAAAATTTGAGGACGAACGTGCTATATGGCACATTTTACATGCTACCATAAAAGAGAGCCTGGGTAAACATAACATGGTACCCACCATCGATTTTGATACGGTGGATAAGATGGATATTCCTGTGCACAATAAAAACAGCGATCTGGATGATCCATCTGTAAAATTAAATCCACACTTTAACCCCTTTGACACCCCCACACCAGACTCTTCTAGCTTTGGCGGCCCATCACTAAATTCGCCTGCTGGAGGTAAAGGACGCAGCAATGTATCCACTCCAAAAGGATGGGAGCAGTTGTATGATGATTTTGAGTCGGAAAAAGGAAGCATGCCTTTTGAAGCGGAAACCGTAACGCAAACAGTTACCACATCCAATTGGGACACACCAGCCCAAGCCCATCAGCATACTCTGGAGCCACAATATGATAATACTGGAGCAAAACCAGGTGCATCATGCTTTCAGTTTAAAAACAAATATATTCTCACCGCCGGAAAATCGGGGCTAATGATGATAGATCAAAAAAGAGCCCATGAACGTATCCTTTTTGAGCGATTGATGCGATACATCACCAAACAGCAAAGCATGACACAGCAAAGTCTCTTTCCAGAACAACTGGAATTTAACGCCGAGGATGCCCTTGTAGTTAGAGAATTGATGGCCGACCTAAAACTGTTTGGACTGGATATGAAGGAACCCAAAACCAACATCTTTGAGGTGAGCGGAATGCCCGTAAACATGGAAAAAATGAATCCAAAATTATTGATAGATCAAATTATTGAAGATTATAAAAGTGGAGAAGTAGATCTGGAAGCCGACCTAAAGGAACGAATAGCCCGTTTAATGGCGAGGCAATCGTCTATTAAATCCGGACAAGCACTCCGTACGGAAGAGATGGATGAGCTAATAGGACAACTTTTTACCTGCGAGGTGCCTAATTATTCGCCCGACGGAAAACCTATCATCTCCATATTATCGAACCAAGAAATAGAAATCCGTTTTAAATGACAAAGTGGCACAGTAATTAAATTAAAGCATGCTTAATCATTTTGGCTTAAAGCTTGTTAAACTCATTGTCCGAGTATCGAGTATCAAGTACAGAGTATCGAGTATTAAGTACAAAGTATTAAGTATTAAGTATTAAGATTTAAAAAATAAAATTGAACCAGCCTACTGACTGGCAACAATTCAATAAAAAAAGACCTTACATATATGTACAAACAGCAAAGTTTTTTAAGCAACATTCCGTCCGTAGTAAAAAATTTATTAATCATAAACGCATTGGCATTTTTTGCCATGTATATTTTTTCGCAAGGCGTTAACATACCTGGTATGGGTCTTGTCCGCTTCGATTTAAATGCTATCATGGGACTATACACGCCCGGGAGTGAGCATTTTAAATTCTTTCAGTATATCACCTACATGTTTATGCACGGCAATTTAACCCATGTATTTTTTAACATGTTTGCCCTTTTTATGTTTGGACGGATATTGGAAAGAACCTGGGGGCCTCAAAAATTCTTGTTTTATTACCTGGTCACCGGCATTGGTGCAGGCTTATTGTATGTAATGGTAGGTTTTATTCGAGCCAAATTTTTGGCAGCCAGCCTACCGCCATCATTGGTTACTGATATTTATACCCAAGGGCAATCCGTGTTGTTCAGCCACAAAAATTATGTAGATACAACTGCGGCTTCGCTTAATATGCTGGTAAACATGCCCATGGTAGGCGCCTCAGGAGCGGTATTTGGCTTACTGCTGGCTTTTGGAATGATGTTTCCCGATGAATACATTTACTTATACATGCTAGTACCCCTAAAGGCTAAGTACTTTGTAATGGGCTATGGAGGACTTGAAATTTATTTTATGTTACAAAATAATCCGGGCGACAATGTGGCACACCTGGCACACTTAGGCGGAATGCTGTTTGGATTTATTTTGATACGATTGTGGCGAAAAAAGGAATTTTAATGATATTTTGCATCCCAATACCAACAAAATAGCTATTTTTATCTTATGGCAATTGCAGACGAAATAAAAGATTCATTTAAGAAAGGTGGTGTTCTTACCCGTCTTATATACATTAACTTGGGCGTTTACCTGGCATTTTTAATTATACACATCCTGTTTTCGTTGTTCAATCACCCCGAAATATCAGATATAATTAAAAGCTGGCTATCGGTACCTGCTGCCCCTGCGGCACTACTTTTTAAGCCATGGAGCATTTTCACCTACATGTTTCTACATTACGATTTTCTGCATATTCTATTTAATATGCTTTACCTATACTGGTTCGGGCGGATATTCTTGCAGTTTTTTAACCCTCGTCAGTTGTTGGGCGTTTATTTTATGGGCGGATTGGCAGGAGCACTTCTCTATATGGTTTCGTACAATATTTTCCCAGCACTTAATAATTTTACCCAATCACCCATTATGATGGGCGCTTCGGCCTCAGTGATGGCTATCATTTTTGGTGCCGCAAGCTACTCGCCCAATTATAAGATACATTTAGTTTTTTTAGGTCCTGTAAAGCTGATGTACTTGGCCATTGGAATGCTGATATTGGATTTAATAGCTATACCCACCCTATCCAATACCGGAGGGCATTTGGCTCATATTGGAGGTGCGCTGTTAGGGATGTTTTTTGCATCCAGGGCCACCAAGGGCAAGGATATCACCATGCGCTTTAACCGTTTTATGGACAATCTGGTTTCTCTTTTTTCGCGCAAACCAAAAATGAGGGTTACCCACTCCAGCAAACCACCTGTAAACGACATGGAATACAACGCCCAAAAGCGCAAAAAACAAGGTGAGATAGACCGCATCCTTGACAAAATAAAAACCAGCGGATATGATAGCTTATCAAAACAAGAAAAAGATGATTTATTTAACGCCAGCAATAATTAATGCCTAATATCTTTCGAAAAATAACACGATCGTTTGTTTCGATCCTAAACTCCATAGCCATATTACTGATAGGCTTGGCCTACTTGAGCGTTTATGTAAGCCCCGAGCATATCGGGTTTGTTTCGTTAATAGGATTTGGCTTTCCGATTCTTTGGCTGATAAACCTATTTTTCGTTATATTTTGGATACTCAGGAAACGTAAACGTGCTATTTTTTCTTTATTGGCCATCGTAATAACATGGTCGCTTTGGTGGGCCATGTTCCCTATAAGCATCGGTAGCGATATAAATAGCAAAAACCTCAACAGCCCATTGCAAGTGATGTCGTTCAATGTGCGCATGTTCGATAAATACGTTTGGACAGGAGATAAGGAAACACCCCGAAAAATTTATGATTTCATCAAAGATCAGAACCCCGATGTACTTTGTATTCAGGAATTTTATATTAACAATAAAAACCCCCAGTATTCCGAAAATAATATCCTTTCCCGATTTAAGCAGTTCAAATACAAACATCTCGAATACAATATACAAACCCAATCGGGTAAAAAATATGGATTAGCCACGTTTTCAAAATACCCCATCACTAACCAAAAGCCCTTGCCATTCGAAAACACCACCAATTTTAGCATTCAAACCGATATTGAGGTAAATGGGCAAACCATTCGAGTATTTAACAACCATCTGGAATCGATCCGTCTTCAGCGCAAAAATTATAATTTTATCGATAGCATTGAATTTAAAAGCGATAGAGAAAGACGTGATGGAGCCTACGATATTTTCAAAAAATTAAACAAAGCATTTACCCAACGGGCCGTACAAGCTCAAATCATTGGTCGACATATACAAAATTCGCCTTATCCGGCAATAGTTTGTGGCGATTTTAACGACACCCCGGTTTCGTATGTTTATCGTAAGGCGAGGGGTAAGCTCAAAGATTCCTTTATTGAATCAGGGAGTGGAATCGGCGGCACTTACAATGGCAACCTCCCTCCGTTTCGTATCGACTTTATTTTTCACGATACCAAGTTTAAGTCCTATAACTATAATCGCGAAAAGAAAGATCTTAGCGACCACTATCCTATTTCGACCCTGTTAGAATTATCGCCTAAGATTTAAATGAGGAATGTAATATTAGCGTGCATAAAAACGAGCGTATAGTATTCACAAAAAACTTTTACCGATGAAGAAAATACGCTTTTATTGGAGCGAGCTAAAATCAACATTCTGGTTCATTCCCATTATATTTATCCTATTTTCAATTGGTTTAGCGCTTGCATTTGCTTATTACGATAGCCAAATAACATTTCCAGACAAAGGTATTTGGCGTTATATTTTAGTAGGAAGTGCCTCCTCTGCCCGCACCATTCTGGCCACAATTTCAGCTCCCATGATAGGTGTAGCCGGAACCGTTTTTTCCATTACGCTGGTTGCCCTCACCTTAGCATCGTCGCAATTTGGCCCCCGTCTCATCCGTAATTTCATGTACGACCGCTTTAATCAGGTGGTTTTGGGTACCTATATCTCTACTTTTATTTATTGCTTGGTGGTGCTAAACACCATTAAAGAAACGGAGCAGTTCACTTATATCCCTTCGCTTTCCATACTATTTGCCATAATTGTTGCTGTAGCCAATATCCTGCTTCTGGTTTTTTTTATACATCACATCTCAGTGAGCATTCAGGCCGACAAGGTTATCTCAGATATTTCGGAATCTATGTCGAAAAATATAAGTTCTTTATTTCCCGAAGAATTACAAAACAACCAAAGTCATAAGCAAGAATACGATGAAGATGAGATAAAAAAATCTTACACCTATAAACATATCATTGAAGCCAGCCAAAGTGGATATGTACAGTATATCGACAGTAAAGCCATGATACGTATGGCCTGTAAACTGGATATGTTAATACATTTGAATCTGAGAGCAGGTGATTTTATCGTAAAAAATCTGGATTTGTGCACTATTTACACCAATAGTAAAATTGAAGAAGAACAAATAAATAAAATCCGTGATTTACTCATCATCGGCAAAACCCGTACCCCTCAGCAAGATGCCGAGTACGCTATCCACCAAATGGTTGAGATAGCTGCCAGGGCGCTATCACCAGGCGTTAACGATCCTTACACCGCCATAGCCTGCATCGACAACCTTACCTCAACCATGTGTTACTTATCTACGGTAAAATTCCCATCCAAACACCGCAGCGATGATGATGGTATGCTACGCCTTATTCAAGAAGCACTTTCGTATAACGGAATGCTCAACGCATCTTTTAATCAAATACGGCAATATGCAAAGGGAAGCCCGTCGGTAGTTATTCGCTTGATGGATGCTTTAATAACAATAAACACGTACATTGAGGAGCCATCGTACAAAAAAATGGTACAAACACATGCTACAATGGTAATGAACATGGCAAAAGAATCGTTTATAGAACAAAACGATATAAAAGATGTTGAAGATAGGTACAGCTTAATTATGAAAGATTGAGTAATCTTTTGCTTTATATTTTCCGTGGACAAACTAATTTGCTATTTTTGCAAGAGATCAAAGAATAAGAGAACAAATAATTTAAAGTATTAATTATATAATAATTACGTTATGGCAATTGAAGTAACAGATGCAAATTTTGAAGAAATTGTTTTAAAATCAGACAAGCCTGTATTGGTTGATTTTTGGGCTGAATGGTGCGGACCTTGTAGAATGGTTGGACCTATTGTAAGTGAATTGGCAAACGACTATGGCGATAAAGCCGTTATTACTAAAATGGATGTGGACAGCAACCCGGCAACATCTGTAAAATTTGGTATCAGAAACATTCCTACCATCCTGTTTTTTAAAAATGGAGAAATAGTTGATAAGCAAGTGGGTGCGGTTCCAAAAACCGTTTTGGCCTCTAAACTTGATGCACTTATTTAATTGAAAAAATAAAAGTTAAAAGGTCGTTCGCAAAGGATGACCTTTTTTTTCACCCTGACTTTTGCTATTTTATTCAAAAAAGCATAGTAGAACTTATATATTCAGTTTACTTTTAAGAAAAAAATAAAAAAATTATGGATGCTATTTTTTATGATTCGTTTTGGTTTGTGTATATTTTGCTTCCCATTCTAATATTTGTTTCGCGAATTATGGATGTTAGCATTGGTACCTTACGTATCATATTTGTATCCAGAGGTGATAAAATTATTGCTCCCATTTTGGGTTTCTTTGAAGTGCTGATTTGGCTGCTGGCCATCACGGGCATTATGGCTAACCTCGACAATTGGCTTACTTATGTGGCCTATGCTGGAGGATTTGCCGCCGGAAATTATATTGGCTTGCTTTTGGAGGAACGTATGGCACTGGGTATCCGTATGATACGAATCATCACCTCGCGCGATGCCAACCCCTTGATTGCCAAACTCCGCACCGGTGGCTTTGGTGTAACCACGGTACGGGCAACAGGAAAAGATGGCCCGGTGCATATTATATACACTATTGTTCCCCGCAGCCGAACTAAACTGGTTCTGGAAAAGGTAAAGGAATTTAACCCTAAAGCATTTTATTCCATAGAAGATGTTAGAGGCGTAAATATGGATAGCCATACCTTTGGCCAGACCACACCCAGCATAATAATACCGCATTGGATGCGAAAAGGTAAGTAGGAGAAGCAGCTGTAGAATTATTAAGTAGAAGTCAGTAGATTAGCCCACTCAAGAGTTGAACTCTTTCAGGTTTCAACATAACCACGGGTTTCACACGTGGTAGAGAACAAAATAGATTCTTCAAAACTAAAGCAGCACCACACTGCTTACCACCACAACACCAAGTAAAAAACCTGCATACACTTGTTTAGGATTGTGCGCTCCAAGTAATAATCTACTGCTTCCAATGAGTCCTGCTGCCACTAAAACGGCCAACATCCATAAATGTGTAGTTACACCATATTTAAGCCAAATGGCCAGCAGTGCCCCTAACAAACCACCTATACCAAGCATGTGAATGCTAATTTTCCAGAAAAAGGAAATTAATAACGACAGCAAAACAGCTACCAGCGTCCCCAAATAAAATAAGGTGATAAATGCCGGAGGACTAAATTTTTGAAGAAAAAAATAACCCACCATAAAAAAAGCGGCCGTACTCAGTAAGGGTACCAACCTTTCTCTGGCAGTTTCCATTTGCATCGATTTAATTATGCGCAGTTGTAATAACAAAGGCATAATACTTAAAGGCAATATACAGGTACTCACCAATACAATGATAACAATCAACCTGCGGTATTCAAATGGAATAAATGTAAGATGACTTTGTGTGCTAAAAATAACCAATAACCCCAAAGTGGGCATCAATAAAGGGTGCAGCACTAGCGACAGTGCCGAGGCAACTTTTTTAATCATGCAATAATGTTTTTAGTATTTTATAACTCCTTACGCAATCTGGCAACGGGTATATTTAGCTGCTCGCGGTATTTGGCCACGGTTCTACGTGCAATATTATATGATTTCTCCTTTAAAATAAGGGCAAGCTTATCATCCGTAAGTGGTTTTTGTTTATCCTCACCCTCAATACATTCCGACAATATTTTCTTTATCTCCCGAGTCGAAACCTCTTCGCCGGAATCGGTTTGCATTCCTTCCGAAAAGAAGAATTTAAGCGCAAAAATACCAAAATGTGTTTGTATATATTTGCTATTGGAAACCCTCGAAATAGTAGATATATCCAAGTTAGTTATTTCGGCAATATCCTTTAATATCATGGGCCGTAGCTTTGTTTCGTCACCTTCTAAAAAATACTCCTTCTGGTAATCGATAATAGCCTGCATGGTATGCATCAGTGTGTTTTGACGTTGCTTGATGGCATCAATAAACCACTTGGCAGAGTCTAACTTTTGCTTAACAAACATCACGGCGTCTTTTTTGTCCTGCGAGCGATTTTTTTTGTTGGCCGAGTAATCCTGCAACATGTTCGAATAAGTTTGACTAATTCTCAATTCAGGTACATTACGGGTATTCAGGCTTAACTGGGGCTCGTCGTCCTTCATCTCCAAAATAAAATCAGGTATGATATACTGAACCGCTTTGTGCATAGGGTTGCTGTAAGAACTTCCCGGTTTGGGATTTAGCTTTAATATTTCGTCCATAGCATCCTTAATCTCATCTTCCTCAAGATTCAAACGCTTGGTAATTTTATCGTAATGCTTTTTGGTAAATTCTTCAAAATGATCTTTGATAATATTATACGCATCGTTGATGGCCGGGAAAGTACGATCCTTCTTTTCCAGTTGTAAAATCAAACATTCCTGTAAATTGCGGGCGGCCACACCAGGAGGTTCAAAATCCTGAACAACTTTTAATACTTCCAGCGCTTCACTCTCCTCTACCTCTACATTTTGTCCAAAAGCAATATCATCTATTATCTCCTCAATATCCCGTCGCAAATAACCATCCTCATCAATATTACCCACAATCTGCTCTGCAATAACAAGCTGTCTTTCATCCATCATCCGCATACCTAACTGAGTAGTCAAGTGCTCATGAAAAGTTGTTCCGTCCGAAAAAGGGATATCCTCGTGTTTATCATCTTTCGAGAAATTTCGTGCTTGAAGCTTGTAAGCGGGTATATCTTCATTCTGGATATAATCATCAATGGAGAGTTCGTCTTTCTCGCCTTCCTGTTCCTTCACTTCTGGCTCATCAGAATCCTCATTGTCGCGTCCTTCGCCATCCAGCTCCAAAACCGGATTCTCTTCAATCTCCTTTTTTATGCGTTGCTCAAGTTGAGCCGCAGGTATCTCCAACAGCTTTATCACCTGTATTTGCAGGGGCGATAATTTTTGAAGCAATTTTTGTTGTAAGCTCTGTTTTAACATATCCTTCTCTCTTCAACCTGTTGTTATGGTGCAAAACGCTTGGCAAAAAATAATACTATTGTCTTGGTAGCGCTTTACTTTACATGGGGCGCTCCCTAACAAAATTAAGATAAATCGCTCAATTATACGCCACCCTAACTTCATTTTTCACTAAGTTAGTACAAATAGATTTAAACTGGCTTGATTTTTGAAAGAAAAAAGCAGCTTACCTTTCGGCAAACTGCTCTACTTAAATACTTTATCTATTTATTTTTCCAACACCTTTATTTCACGCTCATTAAAACTCAGCATTTTTTGGTGAGCGTGGGAAAGGTATCACATCTCTAATATTTGTCATCCCGGTTACAAACAGCATTAAACGTTCAAAACCCAGTCCAAAACCACTATGAGGTACCGAACCAAAACGGCGGGTATCCAAATACCAGTACATCTCCTTTTCAGGCAGATTGAGGGCACGCATACGTTGCAATAATTTATCGTAGCTTTCTTCGCGTTGCGAGCCACCTATTATCTCGCCAATCTGTGGGAAAAGTACATCCATGGCTCTCACCGTTTTGCCGTCGTCGCTTTGTTTCATATAAAAAGCTTTTATCGACATAGGATAATCGGTAAGGATAACCGGCTTTTTAAAATGCTTCTCAACCAAAAAACGCTCGTGCTCAGCCTGCAAGTCGCTACCAAAACCTTTTATAGGATACTGGAACTGACCTTTCTTTTGCGGTTTGGAATTCATTAATATTTCTACGGCTTCAGAGTAAGTTAAACGTGCATAATCGTTCTCTACCACAAAACGCAGCTTCTCCAACAATTCCATCGACTGGTCATCGGCCTTTTTGCCTTTCTCTTCCTCTTGTAAACGCTTGCTTAAAAACTCCAATTCCTCGGCACAGTTTTCCAAAGCATAGTTAATCATGTATTTGGTAAACTCTTCGGCCAAATCCATATTGTCGTTCAGGTCGTAAAAAGCCATTTCGGGCTCAATCATCCAAAACTCTGCCAAATGGCGTGTGGTATTGGAATTTTCTGCTCTAAAAGTTGGCCCAAAAGTGTAAATATCCGACATACCCATTGCGGCTAATTCACCTTCCAATTGTCCCGACACGGTTAAGTGTGTTGATTTACCAAAGAAATCCTGACTGAAGTCAATTGCTCCTTCTTCGGTTTTTGGCGGTTTATTTAAATCAAGCGTGGTTACCCTAAACATTTCGCCGGCTCCTTCGGCATCCGAAGCGGTAATAATAGGAGTATGGATATTATAAAATCCTTTATTCGAGAAAAAGTTATGAACGGCAAAAATCATGGCATGACGAACCCGTGTTATAGCTCCAAAAGTATTGGTTCGGAAACGAAGGTGAGCAATATCGCGCAAAAACTCCAAAGAGTGCTTTTTAGGTTGCAATGGATAATGATCGGCACTGCAATCACCTACCACTTCAATTTGCGTAGCTTGTATCTCCACACTCTGTCCGCTACCCGCCGACTCGCTTAATGTACCGATGACAGAAAGCGCTGAGCCTGTTGTGATTCGCTTGAGAAGCTCCTCACTAAATTTTGTAGCATCGGCAACTATCTGTAAGTTATGAATAGAAGAACCATCGTTGAGGGCTATAAAATTAACGAATTTATTACCCCGGCGAGTTCTCACCCACCCTTTTACATTTACCTCTTTACCAAATTCTGTTTCTTTTAGAATGGCGGCTACTTTTGTTCTTCGAATTTGTTCCATTTGTTATTACTTATTTTATACTAGGCTTATTTTTTAAAAGCCACGAAATTAATCAATTGTTTGCTAAAGATGGAAATATGAACCCAATTATTTTTCACTTAGATTTTTACTCTAACTTTAATTCTGCCAATACTTCCTTAATGCTGGCATAGGTATTTTGCTGTACCTTTTCCATTTCGTTGAAAAAAATCCATATTGCTTCGCTTATATCTTCCTCTGTTTGAGGTTTAGGATGCCTATTTCCCTGATATTTCATTTGGTACCAATAGGTCTTTTTCAGTATCAACTTTTCTTTAAGTCGATAGGTATGATATGTAGCGCTAAGCGGCTTAACAATTTCCAGCGGAGCAATGGCACACTCCTCCTCTACCTCACGCAGCGCTGTTTCTTCCATCGACTCACCTTTTTCGGCTTTGCCTTTAGGTAAATCCCAAACACCCAAACGGTGGATTACCAATATTTTGCCGTCGCTATTAAACACCACACCACCCGCAGCATCTATCCTTTTAAAACACTTGGCAAATTCTTCCATTAATTCTTCCAAGTTGTGGTGATAAATAAATGCCTTCCCTATTTCCTCTCTTTTTTCAAAGTTTAATATAAAATCAAGTAATTCCTTGTTATTGGAGTATTTAAATATAGCTCCAAAGTCTGTACTAAGGTCGCGTTCGATATTGTTGGTCAACAAAACCATTCTATCCTTAAAAAAAACTTTATACATTTGTGGCATGAAAAATATATCAGAAAATATAGCAGAACAATTGCTACAAATTAAGGCAATTAAATTGCAACCTACAAACCCATTTAC
>JAGXIP010000079.1 GCA_024635585.1 Saccharicrinis sp.
GAATTGTCGCCATTACCGGGAATATAATTGGCGATATATGAATTAAGCACCATTTGACCGGGCTCCTCGCCCACTTGAACCGAGCGTTGAAAGATGTTGTCCCTAATAATTACTTCCGGAAGATCATGTGATATGGGGGTTAAGTATATTTTGTGGGCATTGTTGGGCAATAATATTGTGTCGGCAACGAAACACCCCAAATGAGATGCCATGAGGTGAAAAAGACTATCGCTTATTGACTTATAGCTAAAAGCACCTTTAAGGTCGGTAACCGTATTGTAATTGTTTATTAAAACATGGGTGTATGGCAAGGGTTCTCCTGAAATACGATCGAATACTTGTCCTGAAACGACATGAAATTTTGGTTCTTTTACAACTTCAACGGGAGAAATAACCAGGACTTTGCCCATGCGTTCCCATCTTAAAGGCAAACCTTTAAGAAGGGCATTCATCAACTCTTCTTCACTTTCATACTGCCCTTTTAATGAAATTGAATATCTGGAGAGACCCGCATCATCAAATGAAAACTGCAATGAATACTGATGGCGTAACTCAACAAGTAATTGGTTTAATGGCTTATTGGTGCAACTCACTTCGAGGCGCTGGGAAAAAAGCATAGGCCAGCAAAAACCTATGAGAATGATGAATAGAAACAGTATTTTATCTCCCCTACTCTTTCTGGATAACATAAACGCCATCAATTAATTGAAAACCAAGACCATATGGACGGCAAAGCATTTTAAGCACTTCAGTAAGTTTTAACGACCGGGAAAAATTGCCGGTATACATCATTGTTTTGATTTCGCCACTCGCTTCAATTGTTACGCCATATTGGCGTTCAATTTCTTCAAAAACCAGATAAATAGGCGTCCGGGTAAAGAAAAACATATTGTTCATCCAGAAAGCTTCCTCCGAAATCAGTTCTACGTTGGTAAGTTTCATTGTTCCATCTCTGTTTATGCTGGCCTCCTCATTGGGTTCAATATCCAACGAATGACCGTTATTGGTCGAAATAACGCGGACTTTACCGGTATAGCAAGTTACTGTATAATTGCCTTTGCGTGCATAAATATTAAAGGTTGTTCCTAGTACCCTTGTGCGTCCAAGCTGAGAAACAACTTCAAACTGCTTGCCTTTACGTACTTTAAAGAATGCTTCTCCCTCAAAAACAACTTCCCGTTTGAAAAACCACCAAATAGGTTTGTACTTTAAAACAGAACCGGCATTCATTTCCGCAGTTGACCCATCAGGTAGCATAGCCGTATAATGCTCACCGGCAGCTGAATAAACCGTTTTTGTGTGCAATCGTGAAAAAGAACCTAAACTCAATGCAATCACGAAAATTGCAGCAATCGAAATACGAAACCAATTCTGATCCAGGTAACGCTTTGGAGGTAGCTTGGCCACATTGGTTTTTTCCATGGCTGCTGAAAGCGTCTTCCACACCTCCTCCGATGATCGCTCATAAGTAAGATCTATCTTCGGGAAGACCTGATGATCTATCCCTGATGATCTGTGGTTGAGTGGTGTATCTTTTGTTTTCATAAATTCTGGTTTATTCCTCTTTTGCATTTACAACCCCACGGATTTATACATCCAATGACTTGCGGAGATAGCTCAATGCCAGTGTCATTCGCTTTTCGATGGCTTTTAAACTCAGGTTAAGACTTTGGGCAATTTCCCGGTTCTTGAGATCTTCCATGCGACTCATTAAAAAAACCACCCTGAGGTTTTCAGGCATTCTCTCAAGCGCGTCCTGATAACGTTTGTCCAATTGATTGTAAACCATATCGTCTTCAGGAGAGTGTTGGAAATTTTCAGACTGATTTAACAAAGCAAATTTGGCTTCAACCTTTTGATGCCGATATTTGCTGATGTACAAATCGCTGGCTATTTTATAAAGTAAGCCTTTAAGATTAGCCGATCCCTCTTTTGGCTGCTTTTCCCATAGTCGTAGGAAGGATTCCTGGGCAATATCTGTAGCCAACTCTTTATCGCCCGAGCGGTAATAAATATAATTACGCAAAGGATCAAAATATTCGTTAAACAGATGTTTGAAATATTCCTGGGTCACGCTTTAGGTAATTAGTAAAGAATAGAATATGAGCTAAAGGTATATAATCTGTCTTAAAATTAGTTTAAAAGGTTCGGGTAGAATTTCCTACCCGAACCACTTTTTCATGCTATCACTTTAGCTTATTGATTTAAAACTCTATTCCGAAAGCGTTTTCCAATAATAAATTCTTTTGTGCCTTTTATTGTGGTCATTGTTGCTAAGTTGTTGCACGAGCCATCACCATAATCAATGGAGGCAAACATCTTGGTATTGTATGACAGGTGAACCAAGCCGCTTACAATAAACCGACAATCGCCCTTTTTTACCAATTTCTCAATAATCGATTTGCTGTAAACATTACCTTCAGAATCCTCAAAACTTGAAAATCCGGTAATTTCAAAAACATCATCGCTGTGTACGAAGGGGGTTGATATGCCCTCGGACCATTTGCGTGTTATTTCAGCCGCATTGTTAATGATGGTTCCATCGGGCAAAGTGAATACAAGGTTGCGCACAATGTTTGCTTCACGCCCATCGGTGTTGCTAACCAAGGTTCTAACTTTGGTGCCGCTAATGTTGATTGAATCTACGCCGAAACCAATAAAAGTAACAGTATGTGTTGCGCCAACAGTATTAAAGGGAGCTGATATTTCAACAATGATAACACCGCTTAAAATTCGGCCGTTAACCAATTCTGTTTTCTCGCCATAGTTTAATGTTATGGTTTTTGGGAAACCACCCTCTGTGGTAGCAAAAGTAACGTCTGGACAAACACCATTTAGGTAACGAGCCTTATGTCTGATGCTGCTCGATTTAAGCCCATTATCAGAAGCCTGAGCAAAAACGTCATTAATGGCATCTGCTGAGCCGGTAAACAAATCCACTTCCAAATCTAAGGCCTCAACAACATCTTCGATAGAAGCATCGGTGGTAACAACAGATTCCACGGTAACACTAAAATCCGGAGATGAATAATCCATAGCGGGTTCAACCTCTTTTTCGCAGGCCGAGAAAGCAATTGCTGTTCCTATAGCCAAACTAAATAAAACCTTTTTCATTTTTTTATCCTTTAAGTGTATTAATAGTTTAATATCTATCGGCTTTTATCATATAAAGAGAGCAGGCCTGCCTCTCTATGGTTATGAGTAATTGATTTTACCGACTTATATTTCTATACCGCTTTAACTTAAATTTACCCTACCGGTTTTATTAAAAAATTACATATTTTCTTTTCTATAGTTTTACCAGCGTTTTAAAATAAAGAGGAATCTCGGTCTTAAAACTCATTTCTTTTTTGGTTAAAGGATGTATTATTGTAAGTGATGTAGAATGAAGAGCTAACTGTTTATTTCCTTTTTCTGCAATTCCATATATTTTGTCGCCGACAACAGGATGCCCATTTTCAGACATATGAACACGAATTTGATTTTTCCTACCAGTAAAGAGATTAATCTCTAGTAAACTATATGTTCCCGATTCTTTAATGACTTTGTAGCCTGTTTTAGAAAATTTCCCTTTCTCAGGCTCATTTGTTGAATATACTCTGAAAGCCTTATTCTCTGTTAAATACGATGTAAGTACACCTTCTTTATCTTTAAGTTTGCCATGCACTACGGTAAGATATGTTTTGCTGAATTCTTTCCAATTATCCTGTAAATAACGTTTTGTTTTTTCATTTTTGGCAAATATTAGAATCCCTGAAGTATCCCTATCGAGACGGTGTACTATAAAAACACGATTTTTTGATCGTTCATTACCTTTTCTCACATAATCATTCAAAATAAAATGAGCTGTTTTCTGCTTCTCTCTATCAGTTCCCACGGTTAACAGGCCCGCTATTTTATCTACAACAAGAATATCGGGATCCTCATAAAGAATGGAAAGTCCTTTTGGTTGGCGTTTCACGGAGGCTTTTTTAATTGGGTATATGTTTCCTTGCATTTGTATTTACTTATCAATAGTTCGTTAAAGTGGAAGTCTAATTTATTCTTGCTCCTTGTTTGGCAGCTTGTAAGCCCGTTAACCTGCTTGGCGTCCAGGTATAAGAATTCGATTTGAAAACGGGAACGGTAATATCGTACAATTCTTTCTCCACCCAACTTTTTTTCGGTCGACAAGTAAAGCTTCCGGGCTCTCTCTTTTCCATCTTTAAAAAATATGGCCACGGCAATTTTTATCCTTCTTTTGAATGCTTCTACTGTCCGTGAGGATCATTCTTAATAAATTACGGAATACTCTACTAAAATGCTGATTTTCAATATCCCATCTAAATGTTTAGTGGCTCATTTTGCTGGTAATCAGATGTCTTCGACATTAATTACTGAAGTGTTGATTCGGATTTTAGCATAAAAACTGATTTGATATCAGCTATATACCCGTTTCAATAAGTATATAACAACTTGCTTAACGAAAAATACAGTTTTTACAGATTGTTTAAAGCCTCCTTAAACTTCTGGCTCACCTCCTCTGCAACAACAGTGAGCTCTGGTTTATTGAGCATTCCCATTAAAGCTGCCGGATTTACAATTACAACCTCAATTTTACCATTTTCTAAATCTTTTACAATGGCTTTACAAGGCAGGAATACCCCAATATTTTCTTCTGTTTGCAATGTTTTATAAGCAATGAAAGGATTGCAAACGCCCAATATTCTATAGGGTTTCATTTTAGCATCAGGCAGTTTCTCGTTAATTTTAACCTCCATGTCAATTTCGGTAATAACGCCAAAACCCTGATCTTTAAGAGCTGACTTTACCTTTTGGGTAACATCTTCAAAACTTCCTTCAATAGTTTTTGAGAAATAAAAGTTTTCGTTTTCCTGTGCTTGTATTTGTGTAATTCCAAACACCATTAGCATAATGAAGAGATATTTCAATTTTTTCATGATAAAAAAGTATTAAACATTTATGATTACTTTTTCAAATTTTAAGAATGGGTGAGTGTAGCATATCAATACAAATATACTTAATTATTTTTACACAAATAGAAACTATAACTCAAGGATAATCAAGGATAACGGGTTTCTATCATCAGGAACTAAAGGATTAAGCAATTTATAGTTCTTGATACCACTTTTACAAGTCTTTTTAAACACTTGCTTTTTCAAAAAGCAGAAATTACTACTTTTAAAAAATATCGCATCCACCCCAGCAAATCCCTCTTTAATATGATGATATCCGGGGCTATCGTTGCCAAAAAAGGAATTATGACAAAGAGAAAGTTTTTGACTCAGGAAATGTTTCAGCATATAACTCGTTGGCGTGAGAGTGGGATGACCATGGTAAATTACGCGAAACAAATAGGAATCATCAATCCAAAATTAAAGTATTGGATTCAGAAATTAGAAAAACAAGAAACCGGAAAAGATCAACACTATAGAAAATTAGCAGCGTAGTGTTTTGGCCTGGTGTTTATTATTCCTACTAGCTTATTTTTCAATTCTTTCTTTTGTAAAACTTTTCATGTCAAAGTTTAGTTGTGCTTCAAAAACGATGGTTCGTTCCTTACAATCTACTCTTTTGCAATTCTTACAGTATTTCTTAAAACATTCATCAGTATGCAAATTAAAAACTATGTCTTCTGGAAAATTTGAAACTAATAAATTTCTTAATTTTTCGCCTTCTTCATGAGCATCTGATAAATACAAATCCCAAGGCAAAACTAAATCACAATTTATATGAAATACATTTCCGTATTTAACAAGCTTAAAATTGTGAACGTCAATCCATTCGTCAGATTTGTTGTTGTCTATAATATTACCAAATTGTTCAATTAATTTGAAATCTGCTTCATCCATTAAATTTGAAGTGGTTTCTTTAAGTATTTTTAAGCCTGTTACTATAATTATGGTCCCAAAAACAAGGGCAATCAAACTGTCTAACCAAACTAGTTTTATATAGTACAGCAAAATTAAACCAATCACTAAGCCTATTGATGAATAAGTATCGGAGTACAAGTGCTTACCGCCGGATATTAAGGCAATTGAATTGTATTTTTTACCAATTCTAATACTAAACCAACCAATTAAATAATTTAACAATCCGGCAATAGCCACGATAACAATTCCTATATCCAATTGTGAAACTTCTACCGGAACGAAAAGTCGTTTTATAGCTTCAAAAATGATTATCAGTCCAGCAAGTATTATTAAAAATCCTTCAACCGATGCCGACATAAATTCTGCTTTCCCGTGTCCAAAGGGGTGGTTTGCGTCTTTGGGTTTGATTGAAATATAAATTGCATACAAAGTTATAAAACCTGTTACAACATTTACCGTACTCTCC
>JAGXIP010000080.1 GCA_024635585.1 Saccharicrinis sp.
CTTACTCCTGGTGGCGATAATATTGCCATAAGTGAAGCGGGCAGCTATACAGTTACCTTGAACACAATGACTAAAGTAGGGACACTCACTAAAAACTAATTTTTTTTGAATATTATAGTAAAAGGCCGTCTTCCATATGGCGGCCTTTTATTTTTTTTAATAATATATTAACAACACTAAAAAACAAAACACCATTGTTATGCGCCTTTTATTTACTTTTATCTTTATACTGATTTTAATTAGCGCTTGTCAACAGCGTGCTCAGCAGAAATCAACAATTAATGCTACAAACACGCCCCCTTCTTGGGCGCAATCGGCTATATGGTACCAGATATTTGTGGAGCGTTTTAACAACGGGGACGTTACTAACGATCCTACCCCCGAAACCATGTACTCGGCTTCTAACTTTATTCCTACGCCCGATAACTGGACGGTAACACCGTGGACCCAGGAATGGTACCAAAAAGAAGAATGGACACAGAGCAACGTTCAAAATTTTTATAGTAACCTTCAGCTACGCCGTTATGGAGGCGATTTGCAAGGGGTGCTGGATAAACTGGATTATCTACAAGATTTGGGCATCACGGCTATTTACTTTAATCCCCTGAACGATGCGCCGTCATTGCATAAGTATGATGCCCGCAACTACCGACATATTGATGTAAATTTTGGCCCCGACCCACAGGGCGATATGGAAGTCATAGCCTCAGAAACACCGGATGATCCTTCGACCTGGCAATGGACCTCGGCAGATCTTATGTTTTTGCAGGTAATTGCGGAAGCGCACAAACGAAATATCAGGGTGATATTGGATTACTCGTGGAATCATACGGGTGTAGAGTTTTGGGCTTGGAAAGATATTGTAAAAAATCAGGAAAATTCGAAATACAAAGATTGGTATATCATCAACGCTTTTGATGACCCAGCAACAGAAGAAAACGAATTTGCCTACGAAGGCTGGTTGGATATTCAAAGCCTGCCTGCACTTACCAAAATAGATACGCCCGCAGAGCACAAGATTGGGCATCCCTACGAGGGCAACTTGCATCCCGAGGTTAAAGAACATGTTTTTGCTGTTACCAAACGATGGTTGGCGCCTAATGGTGATGTTTCCAAAGGATTAGATGGCTACCGCTTAGATGTGGCCGACCATATTCCCATGGGGTTTTGGCGCGATTATCATCATTTTGTAAAATCGATAAATCCAGAAGCGTATTTGGTGGGTGAGATTTGGTGGGAAGAATGGCCCGACAAACTCATGAATCCAGTACCATACGTGAGCGGAGATGTATTCGATGCCGTCATGTTTTATCAAATCTACCGCCCGGCTCGTTATTTTTTTGCCAATACGGATTTTGAAATTGATGCAGCACAGCTCGTTGACAGCCTTAAATTTCAGTGGAACAGGATTAATGAGGCCACAGCCCGGGGGATGATGAACACCGCGGCAACCCACGATACGCCCCGTTTATTGAGTTCATTTGCCAATAAGGGAAAATACAAGTACAATGCGAATCCCAGTGCCGATTCGAGCTATATAACATCCAAGCCTAGCGAAGAAACCTATCAAAGGGTAAAATTGTATTTACTGCACCAATTTACTAATGTGGGAGCTCCCCATATTTGGAATGGTGACGAAATGGGCATGTGGGGTGGCGATGATCCCGATTGCCGAAAACCCCTGTGGTGGCCTGAATATAACTTTGAACCTGAAAATATTAACAGTATCTTTAACGTAGAAAAAGAATATGTGCCTGTGGGCTTTAACGCCGATATGCATCAGTATTACAAGCAGATGACCAAGCTTCGAAACAACAACCCCGTGCTGTCCACAGGTAAATTGGAGTTTGTAAAAGCAGATGGAAAGTTATTGACCTACACTCGTAATAACGGCAAAGAACAAGTATTGGTGATATTGAATGCAGGTGCTAATGCGGTTCAATATCATCTGCCACAAGGCAAGCAATACCAGAATTTACTCACAGGCAAAGTAATTGAGGATGAAGAGGTGGTGCTGAATTCCATTTCGGGACTTGTTTTAAAAGAAATATAGAGTTAACAGATAGGCACTCAAATCTAAATCAATTAAAAATTAGGACGATGAAACGAGTATACAAAAAAATGGGTTTGATGGTCACTTTGGCGTGGCTGGGATTTATTGGCACTGCACAGGTAGTTACCACGGCACCCGAAAATCCGGTTGACAACCAAGCGGTTACCATTACCTTTGATGCTTCCCAAGGGAGCAAAGGGCTAATAGGATATACTGGCGATGTGTATGCACACACAGGTGTAATAAGCTCCGAAAGCACGGGCGATGCCGATTGGAAATATGTAAAAGCCGAGTGGAGCGTAAACAGACCTGATTGTAAACTGACATCATTAGGAAACAATAAATTTAGCCTGACCATTAGCCCTTCCATCCGTGCTTTTTATGGTGTTCCGGAAGGTGAAAAAATAAATAAGTTGGCTTTTGTGTTTCGCAATGCTGATGGGAGTAAGGAAGGGAAAACCGCTACTGGAGGTAATATTTTTGCCAATGTCACTACCACTGCCTTAACTGTTACCATCAATGCTCCTTTGTCTTCAGGCGTATTTGAAACGGGAAGTAATGTACCTTTTAGTGTTTCGGCCACCAACGCCACTTCAATTAAAGTTTATGTGGATGATGTAGAGATAGGTGCTGGATCCGGAAACACGCTGCAAGCAACTTTTACTGCCGGAACTGTTGGTAAGCATACTTTTAAGGCGGAGGCACTGGATGGTGCTACCACAGTGAGTCAAACTGTAGATTTCTTTGTGCGCAGCGCTGTAACAACAGAAAAGATACCCGCAGGATTAAAGCGGGGCGTTAACGTAGTAAGCGACAACACAGTGACCATGGTGCTTTTTGCCCCAGATAAAACTTTTGTTCATGTTATCGGTGAGTTTAACAACTGGCTGCCCAACGATGATTACCTGATGAAAAAAGATGATAAATATTTTTGGCTAACCACTAACGGATTGGATAAGGATACAGAATACGCCTTCCAGTTTTTTATCGATGGCGAAATTCGTGCGGCCGATCCTTACACCAATAAAACATTGGATGCCGACGATCATTATATTCCTCCGACGGTATATCCCGGCCTAAAAGAATATCCTGCGGGGCTGACTTCGCATGCTGCATCGGTATTCAAAATTAACGACACTTCCTACCAGTGGAATGTAGAAAATTTTGTCAATCCGGATGTTTCAAAATTGGTTATTTACGAGCTGCATGTGCGCGATTTTACGGCCAATGGCGATATTAAAACCGTAACAGATTCTATAGGCTATTTTAAACGATTGGGCGTAAACGCCATTGAGCTGATGCCTTTCAACGAGTTTGAGGGTAATGATAGCTGGGGCTACAACCCATCGTTTTATTTTGCGCCCGACAAAGCCTACGGAACGGCCAACGATTATAAAGAATTTATCGACGTATGTCACCAAAACGGCATTGCCGTTCTTATGGACATGGTGCTGAACCATTCCTTTGGCCAATCGCCCTTTGCCCGTATGTATCTCGAAGGCGGCAAGCCCGCAGCCAATAGCCCCTGGTACAACCGCGAGCACAATATGCTGGAGCCCGCCGCACAATGGGGTTACGATTTTAACCACGAGAGCCCCGACACAAAGCAACTGGTCGATAGTATATGTTCGTTCTGGTTAGAAGAGTACAAACTCGACGGTTTCCGCTTTGACTTTACCAAAGGCTTTACCAATAAAAGTTATCCTGTGGGTGATTGGGCGAGTGCCTACGATCAAAGTCGCATTAATATTTTAACACGAATGGCCGATGAAATCTGGAAAGTGAAAGCTGATGCCATCGTATCGTTTGAGCACCTGAGCGATAATACGGAAGAGAGAGTGCTGGCTAATCACGGTATTTTGCTTTGGGGAAACCATAACCATAATTTCAACGAAGCTACCATGGGTTTTAATACCGGTGATAAATCGGATTTCTCTTGGGCATCCTATACAAAAAGGGGGTGGGACAAAGCGCATATTATAAACTATATGGAGAGCCATGATGAGGAACGCATCATGTATAAAAATACCAAGTTTGGCAATAGCTCCGGAAGTTATAATGTTAAAGATTTAAACACCGGACTTGAACGAACTGAAACCGCCGCCGTATTTTTAATGAGTATTCCCGGACCTAATATGATTTGGCAATTTGGCGAGCTCGGATATGATTATAGCATTAATACCTGCCAAGATGGATCGGTGAGCAATGATTGTCGCACCAGCCGTAAGCCTATAAAATGGGATTATGTGAACAATGATAATCGGATGTCGTTGTTCGATACATACAGTACCATTATCAATTTAAAAAAAGAGGAGCCTGTGTTTTCAACTACCGATTATAGTATGGAAGTAGTAGCAGCTACAAAATTAATTGCATTAAACCATCCCGGCTCCGACGTTCGTTTAGTAGGGAATTTTGATGTGATAGCCAAAACCATGTTGCCCAACTTTAGCACTACCGGTTATTGGTACAACCACTTTACAGGCGACAGCATAGATGTTACAGACATTAATAAAAGCTATACCTTACAGGCTGGCGAATTTGCATTATTTTCGCAAAAAAAGCTCGTAGGTTTTGTTCCCCACGTAGGCTTGGGAGACCCCTTGTATTTTAACAATGCTACAATAGCACCTAACCCCGTTAAAAATACCCTGCATATTTATTCGGGTGATAATCCCTTAAAACAAATAAAAATAACTTCTATCACGGGGGTGGTTTTAAAGGATATAAAAAACGTTGCCAACGAAGCAAGTATTCAGGTAGATACGTATCCGTCAGGAATGTATTTGGTTCACCTGATAGGTGGCAATAATGGATACAGGGTTTTTAAAATGATAAAGAGATAAAAAGAAGCCCCCTCTAGCTCTCCGGCTACTGCCGGAAGAGCTTGGAAAGCACACTTTGAGTGCTTTGGGTATGACGGGTAAAATCTGATTTGCAACGGAATGAAATAGTGTAAAAATAGGTTTACCACGCAACGAATTCCCCTCCTTAAAAAGGGGAGCTTGTCCGGCCTTTGACGGAGGTGGATGCTATTGCCGCTTACGCTAGCCCCTCCGGAGAGTAGCGTTCGCGGAAAGCTTCAGTGGCAGCGTGAGGTGGGAAATAGCAGATGGGATGGTTGCCTGCCTGCCGGCCAGGTAGGTAAACTTTTCTCCTGAAAAAAGGACACACTTAAACAAGCTGTATTAATCCTCGTCTCTGAAGTATTGCACCTTCTCTTCAAAAAATGGGAAGGGGACGAATCGTCTCCAACAACTAATTAAAAAGGCACATCTCTATCGTTGGGGTTTTGTGGAAATTCTGGTAAATTAAAATTGTTACCACCCGAGGGATTATTAAAAGCGGCATTTCCTACCGGTTCGTTCATTTTGGAGCCGTAGGTAACCGATTGTCCGCCAGAATCCATTCCCAAGTCACTGCCAAATACACCTGTTTCGGGGTTTTCGAATCGGGCAAGCTCCCCTCTAAAGCGTAATCGTACATCGCCGGTGGCACCGTTACGGTGTTTGGCAACGATGATTTCGCCTATCCCTATCAAGGAGTTGCCTTGTTCGTCCTCGGTTATCCGGTAATATTCTGGTCGGTGGATAAAACATACCATATCGGCATCCTGCTCAATGGCACCCGACTCCCTAAGGTCAGATAGCTGCGGGCGTTTCCCTTCGGCTCCGGCGCGTCCCTCAACACCCCTGTTGAGCTGCGAGAGGGCAATGATAGGTATGTTTAGTTCCTTGGCCAACCCTTTTAGCGAGCGCGAAATTAAACTCACCTCTTCCTGTCTTGAGCCGGCATTCATGCCATTGGCATTCATCAACTGGAGGTAGTCGATAATGATAACCTGTATATCGTGTTCTTTTTTTAGCCTGCGCGCTTTTGCCCGCAATTCAAATATCGACAGACCCGCTGAATCGTCCACATAAATGGGGGCGTCAATCAGGTTTTGTATTTTATGGTCGAGTTGTTCCCATTCGTAGCTGGCCAGGTTACCTTTCTTAATTTTTTCGGCGGGCAGTTCCGTTTCCGAAACTATCAAACGGTTTACCAATTGCACGTTACCCATCTCTAACGAAAAAATAGCCACAGCTTGACCAAAATCTAAGGCCATGTTACGGGCCATGCTCAATACAAAAGCGGTTTTTCCCATGGCAGGACGCGCTGCAATAACTATCATATCCGTTTTTTGCCAGCCTGATGTTATCCTGTCCAGTTCATGAAACCCCGAGGGTACCCCGCTCATGCCGTCTTCGCGCTGCGAGGCTATCTTTATCATTTCGATGGCCTCGTCGATGATGGGGTTTATTTGGGTCACACCTTTTTTCATGTTCCCCTGGCTCAGCTTAAAAAACGAGCTTTCCGACTCGTCAAGCAAGTCGTCCACGTCAATGGCGTCGTCGTAGGCCTTGGTCTGAAGCTCCGAGCTGATGCGTATTACCTCGCGCTGCAAGTATTTTTGCCATATGATACGGGCATGGTACTCGATGTTCGCCGCAGATGCTACGCGCCCCGTTAGTTGGGTGATAAAAAACGCACCACCCACATCTTCCAAAAGACTCATGGTCCGAAGCTCCTCTGTTACCGTTAGCATGTCAACAGGACGATCCTTTGCATTGAGGGTTTGTATGGCCGCATAAATTTTTTGGTGCGTGTCCTTATAAAAACACTCCGGCTTGAGTATCTCACCCACGGCAGTAAAAGCATCCTTTTCTAACATCAAAGCACCTAAAACGGCTTCCTCTACTTCTAGCGCCTGAGGCGGCATTTTGCCAACTTCCAAATCAACTTTTGGGGATGTCTTTTTTTGGGTATAAGTTCTTTTCTCTGCCATAATTTCTGCTATTTTTTGCAAACGGGATACAAAGTTAATCAACTAAAATTAGTCACACCTGTAACTCGTCAAATAGTTTTTCAATTAATAGCTAAGGGATGATAAATCAGGTGTATACTATTGTGACTTTTAGTGACGGGAAATGATAAGCTGCAAACATGCTCAAAGAATTTCGATAAAATTTAAACCTACCAAACCTTATGTTTGTGTAAGTAATGCATATTTAAATAAAACAAAAAGCGAACAAATGACTGATATATTTAAAATGTTGTTAGTTTTAGCGACTGTAATAACCTTATGCAAAATTAAAATATCGGAAAAGTAATGTGAGGTTGAAGAGTTGGGTACCATTGTGGCTGAACTTGCTAAATTTATAAGTAAATGAATCAATTAAAATCAACACGACTTGCTCTTAGACAAATTGAACAAACAGATTGGGATGTATATTTGAAATTGAACACCACCAAAGTGATACTTAAATTTCATTACGAAGCAGGACGGATGAAAAGTTTAAATCAAATCAAATTGGATTTTAAGGAATTAATAGAACAAAGCGCTGTCAATAGAAAAGAACAATTTTGGGTGATTTTTAAACTTGAATCAAAAGAAATGATAGGGATTTGTTCAATGCCTTATGTGGAGCATGACAATGAATGGCATGTTGGCTTTCGGCTACTTGATGAAGAATGGAATAAAGGTTATGGTACTGAAGTATTAGGGGAACTTGTTAAAATTGGAAAAACAAAGGGGATAGAAAAATTAAATGCTGTCGTAAATGTTGGTAATGTTGCATCGGAAAAAATTCTGTTAAGACATAGTTTTACGCTAACTCAAAAAGGAATTTTTTATAATGACTGGAACATGAATAAATTTGAATTGATTCTTTGATAATCCATTCAAGCCTAGAATTTTTAGGAATCTTAGATTTAGATGAAAACTTTTTAAAGAATTAAAATAATGATTCAGGTAATTAATTCGGTTAACCATACCAAACTTGATAATTCATGGCAGGGCTTTGAAGGTATTACTGTTTCTCTTCGTCAAATGATTGAGGGATATTTAGGACATATTGATTTGCATTTTAACGAGATTTAAGAACTTATTGATAATTAATGAAAAGATACCACTTACATAATCGACCAAATAGAGAACTGACTGACAAATCAGAAATTGATAGAATCCTAAATGAGGGCAAATTTGCTGTAATATCAATGTGTCGAGAGAATGAACCTTATATTGTCACCTTGAGTTATGGATTTGACTTTGAAAATGAGACATTATATTTTCACTGCGCTAAAAAAGGTCTAAAATTGGACTTTCTGGATTCTAACAAAACGGTATGTGCTACAGTAATCAAAGACAAAGGCTATGTGACAGATGAATGCGGACATGAATATGAATCTGTTGTTTTCTGGGGTAATATGCAAATTGTTAATGACTTGCATGAAAAGAAACACGGAATGAGTATATTGCTTCATCATTTGGAGGATAAGAATTCTGTAATCAAAGAAAAGAAGTTAAAATCAGATGAATATTACTCAAAAATGGAAATCTTGAAACTTAAAATAAGTCAGATTCATGGAAAAGCTGGTCGATAAACCAATAAAGCACGATAGAACAACAAATGTTTATTATTCATAGGGGTTTCAGTGGTTTTTGAGCATTTTCACTCGCTTCAATTTTGGGTTGTTACGTGATAGGTTTAAAGCCTCAATCCAGTACGATATTATACACTAAACATTACTAGACAATCCTATTTCAACAAACAAAAACATGCTTAAAAAGCTATTTCTTAACGATAATATTATCCTCACACTGATTTTGTTAAATTCAGCTTTGTTGTTTGCAGGGGCGTATTTTCCATCAGCGGGCGAAAAACAAATATTCGCCATAATAGACAACCTGATAACTACGCTTTTTCTTTTGGAGCTGTATGTAAAGTGCAGGGAATACGGTGTGAAAGGTTATTTTACATCCAACTGGAACAAATTGGATTTTGTGCTCATTGTACTTTCGATACCTGCGCTGATAACTTTCATTTTCGACATAAGTATTCTCGATTTCAGTTTCTTGCTCGTATTCAGGATAATGCGTGTTTTTAAGGCTTTTCGATTTTTTAAGTTCATCCCTAATGTAGGGCAGTTGGTAGCGGGTGTTCAAAGAGCATTGAAAGCGTCGGTTTTTGTGTTTATGGGCTTTTTCATTTACATATTTATTATTGGCGTTATTTCCTTTTATCTTTTTCAAAATAGTGGTTCCAAATACTTCGCCGATCCAATGGTTTCGTTATATTCAACATTTAAAATTTTCACGGTAGAAGGATGGTTTGAGATTCCCGAGCAAATAATGGAGGACTACTCAAAAACTGCATCGTTTTTTACTTATCTATATTTCATATTTGTTGTATTAACAGGGGGTATTTTCGGGCTTTCGATTGTGAATTCAATATTTGTGGATGCAATGGTTAGTGACAACAACGATGGATTGGAAGATAAAATTGATAAACTCAATATTAAAATAACCGAAATCCTAACTAAAATCCA
>JAGXIP010000081.1 GCA_024635585.1 Saccharicrinis sp.
AACCAGAGTTAGACTTCCGTCCATCGCTGTGGGAGGGAAAGCAAGATATTCTTGGAGAAGCCTATATGTACCTTTTGGAAAAATTCGCATCTGGAGCGGGCAAAAAAGGGGGTGAGTTCTTTACGCCAAAAGAGGTGTCTAGTTTATTAGCAAAACTAGTTTCACCTAAAGAAGGTGATCGCATCTTTGATCCCACTTGTGGTTCTGGTTCCTTGCTGATTAAGGTTGCAGAAGAAACTAAAGATGCGAAAGGTAATCCTACAAACAATTTTGCAATCTATGGTCAAGAAAGTAATGGAGATACCTGGGCATTAAGTAAAATGAACTGCTTTTTGCACAAAATGGATTCAGCTCAAATTGAATGGTGTGATACGATTAATAACCCTAAGCTTATTGAAGGTGATGCATTAATGAAGTTTGATATTGTAGTGGCAAATCCCCCATTTAGCCTAGATAAATGGGGGCACGAGAATGCCGAAGCAGATCGCTATAAACGTTTTCTTCGTGGTGTGCCGCCAAAATCGAAAGGAGATTACGCCTTTATTCTTCATATGATCGAAACAACTTCGCCAAATGGTAAAGTTGGTGTTATTGTGCCACACGGAGTGCTTTTCCGCGGAAGCGCAGAACAAAAAATACGTCAGAAACTAATTGAAGAAAATTTACTGGAAGCGGTCATCGGTTTGCCAACTAACTTGTTCTATGGTACAGGAATTCCCGCGGCTATTCTTATTTTCAATAAAGCAAAAACCACAAAGGATATTTTATTTATTGATGCCAGTAAAGATTTTGAAGACGGTAAAAAGCAAAATGTTTTGAGATCACAAGACATTGACAAAATTGTTTCTACCTATAAAAGTTTTGAAACCATTGAGAGATATAGTTCGGTTGTAAAACCAAAAGAAGTGGAAGATAATGACTTCAACCTTAACATACCGCGCTATGTGGATACTTTTGAAGAAGAAGAACCTGTAGATATTGCAGAGGTTCAGCAAAAGATTAAGCAATTAGAAGCGGAATTGGTAGAAGTGCGAGCAGAAATGAACCAACATTTAAAAGAATTGGGATATGAGTAAAAACGATGAAACTCAAGACCAATTTAATAAATTGCAAATCTTGTTTTATGAAACGACGCTAGAAAAAAGTACAATTGAGGTATTATATGAAGATGAAACCTTCTGGCTTTCACAAAAGAAAATGGCATCACTTTTTGGTGTAGAGGTGAATACCATAAATTATCACCTGAAAGAGATATTTAAAAGCGGGGAATTAGATGAGAATTCAGTTATTCGAAAATTTCGAATAACTGCCGGCGATGGCAAAAATTACAACACGCAGTTCTATAATCTCGATGCTATTATTTCGGTAGGCTATAGGGTTAACTCCAAACAAGCTACGCAATTTAGAATTTGGGCAACAAAAACTTTACGCGACTACATTATAAAAGGCTTTGTGCTTGATGATGAGCGATTAAAACAAGGTAAGAAGTTTGGTAGAGATTATTTTGATGAACTCTTGGAACGTATTAGAGAAATACGTGCTTCAGAACGTCGTTTTTATCAAAAGATTACAGATATCTATGCGCAGTGTAGTATAGATTATAATGCTAAAAGCGAAACCACCAAAACATTTTACCAAACTGTTCAGAATAAATTGCATTGGGCGATTACGGGCGCTACAGCAGCAGAACTTATTTCAAAAAGGGCAGATGCCAACAAACCAGGTATGGGACTAACCCATTGGAAAAACAGTCCAAAGGGTAAAATATTGAAAAGTGATGTGAGCATAGCAAAAAATTATTTGCAAGAAAATGAGTTGGATGCGCTTAACCGTATTGTTGTCATGTATTTAGATTATGCAGAAAATCAAGCAAAACGAAATATACCAATGCAAATGACAGATTGGATAGAAAAGCTGGATGCCTTTTTAGTATTTAACGATTATAAGGTTTTAAAAAATGCTGGAAATATAAGCAGTAAAATCGCTAAAAATTTAGCTGAAAAGATGTTTGAAACATTTAGAGTAAACCAAGATATTAATTTCAATAGTGATTTTGATAACTTATTGCCAAACAATAAAAACGAACCTGAATGATAATACTTCCCACCATAAACAGAAGTGTATTAATTGTAATACCAAAAAAGCCATTTTACGATTGGAGTAATGCCTTATTCCCCAACAGTGAACAAACCACCGTGGCAGATGTAGATGAGCACAACAGCTATTTACTGGAAGATGAATTGTTTATAGACGATCCAAAAAAGGAATTAAAAACGTACTGGAAGACCATTTTTTTAAATGAACTCTATGGGCAATGTATGGACGATGAGACTTTTCCTGCGCTTAGCTGGGAGCTTTTTACGCAATGGTTCGATTTTTATAGGTCCAGTGTAGTTTCCGATCTTACCAAGAACCCACTTTATACTGTTGAATTATGAGTAAACACACGCAAGGAGAGCTTGTTACTTCGACTAAGCTCAGCACAGGTTTGGTAGAAGAAAAGGTTGGGTTTAAACAAACCAAATTGGGGTTAATTCCAAAGGATTGGAGCATAAAATTCTTAGATGAAATAGGTGAGTTTTCCAAAGGAAAAGGAATTGCTAAAAAAGATATTTTAGATGATGAAATTGATGGTTTTTCATGTGTTAGATATGCTGAAATTTATACAATCTATCATTATAATACCACATTATTAAAGTCGAAGATAAATCAAGAATCTGCTGAAAACAGTAATCCAATTAATTGTGGAGATATGCTATTTGCAGGTTCTGGGGAGACATTAGAAGATATTGGTAAATCCATTGCATATTTAGGAGAACATACCGCTTATGCTGGGGGCGACATTATTATTTTAAAAAATCATAATCAAGATTCTCGATATTTGGGTTATTTGTTCAATAACGACCTTGTTAGAAGTCAACTTTTTAAAATTGGTCAAGGTCATTCTGTTGTACATATTTACGCTAGTGGTTTAAAAAAAGTATTAGTTCCACTTCCGCCACTTCCAGAACAACAAAAAATAGCTTCAATTCTCAACACTTGGGACAAAGCTATAGCGGCTCAAGAAAAACTTATCTCGGAAAAACAAAAACTTAAAAATGGACTGATGCAACAATTGCTGACAGGGAAAAAACGGTTTCCTGGGTTTGAGGAGGAATGGGAAGAGTCCAAACTAGGTGATATATTCAAATTCAAACAAGGTCTTCAAGCTGGAATTGAGAAACAGTATAATCTTCCTGAGCCAGGTCTAATTCCATTTGTTAGAATAATTAATGTAACCAACAGTAATTCTGAAATGAGGTATATTGAAACTCCAGATAGTTCGCATATTATTGATCAAAAGGATTTGTTTATGATTCGTTATGGAGAGGCTGGTAAAGTTGCTATAGGTTATGAAGGTGTGATAGCTAATAATTTATTTAGATTGATTCCAAAAATTGAATTATCTAATAAATTTGTATATTATTTTTTAGACTTACAATACAAGAGGATTAATTCACTTGGAGGTTCATCTACAATGCCTGCACTAAAATTTTCTTCCCTTTCAAATTATACAATATATCTACCCTCAATATCAGAGCAAAATAGAATTAAGAATTGTATTGATTCACTTGAGGACGAATTAAATAATTCAAAAAAAGTTCTAATATCCATAAAGTCTCAAAAACAGGGCTTAATGCAACAGTTGTTAACAGGAAAGAAAAGGGTAAAAATTTAGAAAGTGAAATTTATGAAATTAGAAAAATTAACTATTAGAAACTATCGCTGTTATAAAGAGGAGACGATATTTAAAGTTGACGATTTAAACTGTCTAATTGGTAAGAATGATGCAGGAAAATCAACTATTATGGAAGCTCTTGATGCATTTTTTAATGATAAGATTGATACTGGTGATTTGTCAACAAATAGTGAAGGAACAGAAATTGAAATTACTTGTGAGTTTTCTGGAATACCAAATACATTGATACTTGATACATCAATTGAAACCAATCCAGAAGAAGAAGGAATACTAAATGAAGAAGGTAATCTTGAGATAATAAGAGTTTTTAAGGTTGGAAAAACAGTAGGTAAATCCATTTTTCTTAAAGCACTAAACTATACGCATCCTGAATTAGCCAATCTTTTAGAATTAAAAAATGGAACGCTCAAAGCAAAAGCGATAGAATTGGGAGTTGACTTAGATGGAGTCACTAAAACTAAAAACCCTCCTATTCGTACAGCTTTTAGAAATCATTTTGGAAGAGAAAAAGCCAATGCGAGGATAAAAGTAGACGGGAGCTTAACAACCGAGAATAATTTAAAAGCAGTTTGGGGTAAGCTTAATGCAATGTTGCCTATTTACTCCCTATTTAAGGTAGATAAAAGTCTTGATGATAAAGATGGAGATATTCAAGACCCTATGAAAAGCGCAATTGAAGAAACACTGTCAATTGATGCAATTCAAACTAAACTTCAAGAAATTGAGGATTTGGTTAGAGAACAATCAACTGCAGTAGCAGATAGTATCATCAAAAAACTAACTGACATTGATGCTTCACTTGCAGAAACTTTAAAGTCTGATTTGAGAAAGCAACCAAACTGGAAAGGACTTTTTGATCTCACCCTTTTCAATGATGAAGGTATACCGCTTAATAAAAGAGGAAGTGGTGTAAGACGGCTGGTTCTTCTAAGTTTCTTTCAAGCACAAGCAGAGAAAAGGAAAGCGGACAAAAGTGCGCCTTCTATTATCTACGCAATAGAAGAACCTGAAACCTCTCAGCATCCCAACCATCAAATGTTGCTTATCCAATCACTTATTGAGTTAAGTGAAAGTGAAAACACCCAAGTCTTTTTTACTTCACATAGTGCAAATTTAGTTAGAGAGATCCCGATGCAATCATTAAGGTATGTTGTAAGTACAGAAGAGGGTTTGAAAATACAAAACGCTTGGGATTTTGAAACCAATCAAGAAATTCAGGAAACAATTAATGCTATTATTGAAACTTTAGGGATACTGCCTAACCCAAAAGATACTGTACGAGTTTTAGTTTATGTGGAAGGAAATAATGATGTTCTTGCTCTAAAAAGATACAGTTCACTTTATATTACTGAAGGAGAAAATATCATAGATCTAAATGAAGCTCAAATAGGTTGGGTTATAACAGGTGGTTCTTCACTTAAGCATTATGTTGAAAATAATTACTTGTCTGGATTAGGTAAGCCAGAAGTTCACATTTATGATGGTGATGACCAAAAATATATTCAAGCAGTTGCAGATATAAACAACCTAAATGATCCCTATAAAGTTGCTTTTAATACAACGAGGAGAGAATTAGAAAACTACCTGCATCACGAGGCTATAAACGAAGTTTACGCTGCAAACGGTGGGTCATGTAGTCTTATCGCAATTGATCCACAAGATGACGTTCCTACGCTCGTTGCAGAACACACATTTAACTTATCAGGTGGAAATTGGGTAGGACTCGAAGTTGAAAAGAAAAAGAAAAAATCTGACACCAAGAAAAAACTACTTAATACACAAGCTGTTGAATTAATGACTATAGCTAGATTAAAAGAAACAGATGGTTTTACTGAGATAAAGGGTTGGCTAGAACAAATTGAAGCTTCTTCAAACCTTTAAAATTTGGTTTTATAAAAGCGTAAATAATATAAAATGACAAACTACACCGAATACCACGACTCACAAAAACCAGCGATCAGCTTACTTCAAAAAATGGGCTGGGAATATTTGTCCGCAGAGCAAGTATTCATTGCACGTGGCGGGATTTATACCAATGTTATTTTAGATGATATTCTGGCGAAGCAGTTGTCAAAAATAAATGCGTTTACTTATAAAGGCGAACCTTATAAATTTTCTACAGGAAGTATTCAGGGAGCTGTCAATGCCTTAAAAAATGTGCCCAATGAAGGATTGGTACAGTCCAACGAGCGCGTTTATGACTTAATTACGCTGGGCAAAAGTTTTAACGAAACCGTCCAAGGCGACCGCAAAGCATACACCGTAAATTACATCGACTGGAAAAACCCAGAAAAAAATGTATTTCACGTAGCAGAAGAATTTGAAGTAGAAGGCGGTAAAGGAAAGCGACGTCCAGATCTTGTGCTCTTTGTAAATGGTATTCCGTTTGTTGTTATTGAAAACAAGCGCAGAGATAAAAACGAATCTTTAGATGAAGCC
>JAGXIP010000082.1 GCA_024635585.1 Saccharicrinis sp.
GCTGGGTAGATACCCTGCTCGGCAATTTTACGGCTCAGTACGGTAGTGGCGTCCAAGTGCGAAAATGTGGTGGCGGGTGCAGGGTCGGTCAAGTCATCGGCAGGCACATACACGGCTTGCACCGATGTAATAGAACCACTTTTTGTAGAGGTGATTCGCTCTTGTAGTTCGCCCATCTCAGAAGCCAACGTGGGTTGGTAACCAACGGCCGAAGGCATACGACCTAACAATGCCGACACCTCAGATCCGGCTTGTGTAAACCTAAAAATATTATCAACAAACAAAAGGATGTCGTTACCAGCTCCAGTTCCGGCGCCATCGCGAAAGCTTTCGGCAATGCTCAATCCCGAAAGAGCCACCCTTGCACGGGCACCCGGAGGTTCATTCATTTGACCGAACACCATGGTCAGCTTGGATTTGTCCAAGGCTTTTTTATCTACCTTCGAGAGGTCCCAGCCCCCTTGTTTCATACTCTCTCTAAACTCATCGCCATAATCAACAATACCGGCTTCAATCATTTCGCGCAGCAAATCGTTCCCTTCACGGGTACGCTCGCCTACTCCGGCAAATACCGAAAGACCATCGTATCCCATGGCAATGTTATTGATAAGCTCCTGAATAAGTACGGTTTTACCTACGCCGGCACCACCAAACAAACCAATTTTACCTCCTTTGGCATAGGGCTCAATCAAGTCGATAACTTTGATTCCGGTAAAAAGGATTTCTGTTTCGGTAGAAAGATCCTCAAATTTGGGCGGTTCGCGGTGTATTGGGGTTCCTTTGTCTTTTGAAATGTCGCCAATTCCGTCGATGGGTTTACCGGTAACACTTAATAATCTCCCTTTAACCAAATTTGCCGGGGGCATTATAATAGGCTGTCCGGTAGGGGTAACCGTCATGCCGCGCATCAGTCCGTCGGTGGCGTCCATCGAAATACAACGAATGGTTTGCTCACCAATATGTTGCTGACATTCGATGGTAATGGTTTCACCATTGTCACGAGTTATCTCTAACGCGTCTAAAATATTGGGAAGTTCCTGATCGTTTATTAGTTCAAAGCTAACGTCGATCACAGGTCCTACTACCTGAATTATTTTACCTTTTAATTGTGCCATATCGTGTTTTTTATATTATCGTTTTGAGTTTCAAGTTCAAAGTTTTTGAGTTCAGGGTTTGTTCTGTGTTTAAGGGTTAGATTTTTAGTGTTCAGAGTTTTTGTAACCCTAACTTCAAACTCTTTGAACTTTTTAAACCTTAAACTTTTATTTTGTACGTTCCATTAATTTACTTGCATAATCTATTAATTCCTGCTTCACGGTTTGTTTGCCATCAACTTTCAGTAAGCAATCTATAGCGGTATCGTAATATGCTTGCATTTTATTTTTCGATTCGGTATCTACTGCTAATTTTTGATATATTTTCTTTACTTCGATAATTTTTTCATCGTTATCGGCATGTTGTACGCTAAGCCATTTGTTCAGGTTACTTTTATCGTGTTTCTCGCCTTTTTGTAAAGCTGTTAACAATAGAAAGGTTTTTTTGTTGGCAACAATGTCACCTCCTATCTTTTTTCCAAAGGTTTTTTGGTCGCCAAAACTGTCTAAATAGTCATCTTGCAGCTGAAAAGCCATGCCTATGTTTATACCAAATTGGTAAATAAGGTCGGCATCTTTTTCGGGGGCATTGGTCAAAATAGCACCTAATTTTAGACTGCCTGCCAGAAGTACGGCTGTTTTTAGCCTTATCATTTCCAGGTATTCGCCTACGGTAACATCGTTGCGTGTTTCAAACTCCATATCGTACTGTTGGCCTTCGCACACCCCAAGGGCCACGCTGTTAAAAAGCGCAATGGCTTTGGGTAATTTTTCAGCTTCGCATTGACAAACAAATTGGTGCGCCTTTATCATCATGGCATCGCCCGATAGTATGGCCGTGTTGGCATTCCATTTTTGGTGAACGGTGGGCTTGTTTCTGCGCACATGGGCATTGTCCATAATGTCGTCGTGCAAAAGGGTAAAGTTGTGAAATATTTCTAAACCTAAGGCAGGATACATTATTTTTTCGATATCGTGGTCAAATAACTGTGCAGCCATTAAACAAAGTATCGGCCTAATTCTTTTTCCGCCTTGCGCCATGGTATAGGCAATAGGAGCATAGAGCTGTTTGGGCTCGGCAATAAAGTTTATGCTGTCGAGTTGCGCATTTACCAACTCGTGAATTTGCTTAATGTTACGCATTGGTTTCTTTTTATGAAGCGACGTCGTCTTTTTTGTTCAACTTTTTTTCTATTCGCAAATCATCCAGCTCTATGTCTTCGTCTTCATTGTATATCTGAAGTAACGGTTCCTTAAACGATTTGTTGGTTAAATGTTTTTCTAAAGATAATAATAACGAAGGTAAAAGTATTAAGTTGGAAAAAAGTGCAATTATCAAGGTTACGGCAATGAGAATACCCAGAGCTACGGTTCCGCCAAAATTGGAGAAGCCAAATATGCCAAATCCAAAAAACAGAATTATTGAAGTGTACATCATACTCATACCTGTTTCTTTAAGAGCCAGCACCACAGCGGCCTTAATGCTCCAGTTAGTTTCGCTTAGCTCTTGGCGGTATTTGGCCAGGAAATGGATAGTATCGTCTATAGAAATACCAAAAGCAATACTAAAAACAAGTATGGTAGATGGTTTTATGGGTATGCCAAAATAGCCCATCAGTGCGGCGGTTGTTATCAATGGTATTAAGTTGGGGATAAGCGAAACCAGCACCATTCTTTTGGACGAGAACATCCAAGCCATAAAGGATGCAATAAGTACAATAGCTAAAAATAGACTGGTAAAAAGGTTTCGTATTAAATATTGTGTTCCTTTAAAAAACAGCACGCTTGCCCCTGTAACGGTTGTTTGGTATTTGTCCTCAGGAAATATCTCGCTCACATTCTCTTCTACCATTTGGTATAAATTGGTCATTTCGGTCGTACCAATATCTTTTATCCTAAAGCTCACCCTTGTTTTTTGCTTTAGCGAATCCAACAATGTGCTGATTACATTTTGTTGCTGGCCGCCTCCCTTTGAAACGTACGACAATAAAAAATTACGCTCCTGGTTACTGGGGATACCATAATATTTAGGATTGCCGTTGTAAAAACCCTGGCGTGCAAACTTAACTACTTCCG
Source organism: Saccharicrinis sp. (assembly GCA_024635585.1). Taxonomy (GTDB): domain Bacteria; phylum Bacteroidota; class Bacteroidia; order Bacteroidales; family Marinilabiliaceae; genus Saccharicrinis. The sequence continues at coordinate 3,171 of JAGXIP010000082.1, forward strand.
ATAAGGTTATGGCGGATGAAATATCGGGGTGTTCTGATAATTTTGTATGCAGCAAATCCATTTTTTGCAGGTTTGATGTTTTTAAAACGCCGTTGGGCGATTTGGTATCTATCATTATCTCAAGCGGCATCAAACCATCAAAGTTGTCCTCAAAAAACTCTAAATCTAAATAGAGAGGGTCGTGGTGCGGAATATCGTCGAGCATATAGCCCGTAGTTTTAATATTTGCTATGCCTATACCTCCCAAAACAAGCAACACTAGGGTTGCAATATAAACGGCACGACGATGATTGAGGCTAATGTGTATTAACTTGCTCACTATTTTATGTACCCACTTATTTTCCAAGTGGTTCAAATGCCGTTCCTTGGGAACCGATAAGAAGCTGAAAATAATGGGAATGAGTAATATGGACAAAATAAATACACCAATAATATTGATAGCCGCAATAATACCAAACTCCACTAAAATGCGGCTGCTGGTAAATATAAAGGTAGAGAATCCCACAGCGGTAGTCACGTTGGTTAAAAAGGTGGCGTTACCAATTTTATAAATAACACGTTGCAAGGCTTTTATTTTATTGCCATGTTTTTTAAATTCCTGATGGTATTTATTAAGTAAAAATACAGAGTTCGGGATACCAATAACAATAATAAGCGGTGGTATCATACCCGTTAAAATGGTAATTTTAAAACCTAATAAAGCCTGTGTTCCCACTACCCAAATAACTGCTGTACCTACTACCAGCATTGAGTACATCACAACTTTGAACGACCTGAAAAACAAGAATATGATGAAGGCGGTGATGCCAAGGGCTAATAAAATGAACATATTTAGTTCTTTTTTTATCATCTCGGCGGTGGTTACTCTAATGTAGGGTAAACCCGAATAGTGCAGATCAATTTTTGAGTAACGTGTAAATTCGTCGCCCGCCTCTACAATTGCATTGATGAGGCCTACCCTTTCCTGGCTTTGCAGCAACTCAGGATCCAAGGTGATAGCCATCAAATAAGCATCCTTGTCTTTATTGTAAATGTTACCCGTATAAAAAGGCAGTTCGTAAAGCCTGTTTTTAATAGAATCGAGCTCATGTTGCGACGATACCTTGTGTTTAAAAAGGTGCTCAAGTTCAAATCGCTTTTCTGTTTTGTTTTTAACAAGATCAAAGGATTCGGATACCGAAAAAACGGAGCTTACTCCTGAGATGGAATCAATATCTGACCTTAATTTATTCCAGTTTCTAAAGTGTTCGAGTTTAAAAAAATCTTGGTCAGTAATACCTATGACCATTAAGTTCCCCTCGTTACTAAAAACCTTTTCAAAAGCTTCGTACTCTAAATAGGCCGGATCGTCTTCGGGCAATAAAGGAGCATACTGGTATGACATTTCGACCCCGCGCCCCTTGTAAGCCATAAAAGCGGTAATTATAAACAGGATGCTTAAAAATAATATCCTATTTTTTAATATGGTGCGTGCAATATAAATCCACATGTTATGCAAAGATGTTTTAAATACAAAAGAACTAACGTTTGAGAAAGATTTTTGTTATCAACTTATCAAACCTTCCATTTCGACTAACAATGTCGGGTTATTTGGAACGCAATTTACAAAAAGGGTTTGTATTTGTGGTAGCGAACTGTTTACAAGCTCTTCCACTTTTTTATAATTCTGACCTTGCTTAATGCTCACCTTCAAAAAACGAAGCGTAAGCTCGGAATTAATTTGCGTTTGACTGGCGTTCATAAGTTCTACAATGCTTTTTAAGCTATGTATGGTTTGCTTTTCAATATCTTGTCCATGAAGTTGCTCGTTTTTACTTTTAGATGCAACGGACAAGGTTGGTAGGGTCGAAAACCAGAGTTCAGGTGTGCCACTAATTGGGCGCTGTACTTTTATGCCGGTATGGTTATTTAGCCAACTTATATCTAGTTTACCATCCGTTTTGCTATTTTTTTCATCAGCGGCAAAAGCAATATAATTTATGAATAGCGTATCGTTAAAATGGTTTATGTTATTGCTAAGGGGTTTACCATTTATAAAGAGTGCCTCTTCGTAATAGAAATCTTGTATTTCGTCAAAAACAGATAACTCATCGTTGTTGGACTGTTTTTGGACAGAGGGTTGATTGGTGCTGGGAATGTAATTCCATTGTCGGTAAATATGTCCAAAGTTCATGTCTTCGGCCATTAAAATCTGTTCGGCCAGGTCAAAACAGCGCTGTGCCGAAAACAATAAGGAATCTTCGTTAAAGGATATCCCACCCGAAAAAAGTGTAGTTCCAGTTTTGCTTTTAGCAGTTACATAATGATGTGTGAGCAGTGTTTTATACTCAATCACTTCATTGTTATCGCACATCTGATAGTGAATAGTAAATTCACTGCCATTACAAATGGGGGTATATAATATGGACGATGCTGGGATTTTATTTTTAAAAACAGTTTTGATGGCTTCCCGTATGCAGTCATACTCATCGTTAAAAGACTCTATGTGAGCACTGTTTACAAGTATTTCTAAGTTTACAATATGTTTGTCTTTATCTTCCTTTAATAAGGAATTAAATGTATTTTTAACCCGCATTTCAAAAGTATCGCCGTCGTCTGGTTCTACTATTTTTACAAATCTCATTCTTTAAATTTTTATTTAGCACAAATTTATTGTAAATATTGATTTTGGCCTCATTTGGTTGCAGTATTTTCAATTTGCAAGCATTTTTACACTTTTTATAAATAATTTTAGTAACCTAATTCCATGAGTGTCCGTAACAGAGGAGAGGAAAACAAATTATTTAAGAGAAAATGTGATGAAAAAAATTGTATTATTGTTAGTTTTGGTATTAATAGTACCTAAAGTTGGCTTTGCACAAATAGAAAAGTATAAATCAGTGTTCACCCTAAATTTTATTAGGTATATAGGGTGGCCTGAGGATGCCAAGAAAGGTGACTTTGTAATAGGCGTTTTAAAAGAAGACAAAGTAGCCGAATGGTTGGGATCGCAGTCGAATGGTAAAAAATTCGGTTATCAAGATGTTGTAATTAAAGTTTTTAACTCCGTTGAGGAAGTTACCAATTGTCAGGTTTTATATGTGTCTTCCAATATAAACTTTTCGCGATATGCCGAAAGTCTGTTATCGAAAATAGGGAAAAACGCCCTGTTAATAACGGAAACAGAGGGAGCCACAAAACACGGTTCCGTCATTAATTTTGTGGTGCGCGATGAAACTTTGAAGTTTGAAATTGATGATGCTAATGCGGAAAAACGGGGGCTTAGTATCAGTTCAAAATTAACCAGTATGACCGCTGCCATCCAAATGTAAAATAAATATTTATAGTAAGATGAAGTTGAATTTAAGTATAGCGCAAAAGTTGATGGCCGGAATCAGTGTGATTCTTTTGGCAATTTTGATTAATGGTATTAGCACCTACGTTACGTTGAATCATAGTCGTAATTTAAGTGAGGAAATAACCAAAATATATAGCCCATCGCAACAAAATATCCAATTGTTTAAGGATATGGTGTTGAATTCGAAAGCGCTAATTAAAAGCTGGGTGTTTATCGATAAGCAATCTGGCACAACCGATAAGGTGGCGCTCGAAAATTTACATGCCAATGATTATCCGGCCATTGTTCAAAAGCTTGATGCCAATAAAGAATATTGGGATAGTGCCGATCAGTTAACCTACAACACCATTAAGCTTAAAGCTGACTCTTTGTTTAAATTAGAGCAGAGTGTAATGAGCAGTCTTAGTAATTTTGAAGCTTACGAAGATGTGATGGTAGTTTTTGAAGTAGAGCCTATGGTAAGCGAAGATGGTGAAATAATGCAATTGAGCAATCAAATTACTAAGGAATTAACTTTACTTGGGGATAAATTTAGTGAACTAAATTCAGCCTCTTTAAATGATATGGAGAGTACTTTTGGATGGTTTGGTGGTTTTGTTCTCGTAATGATTTTATTGCTGATTATAGTAAGTTCAGGTGTTGCATATTGGTTGTTTATTACTATTATTAAACCGCTTAATAAGGCTGTGTTGTTTACACAGGCCATTGGAAAAGGAGATTTAACAGCGCATTTAGATGTAGAGCAGAATGACGAAATAGGTAAGATGGCGGAGGCACTCAAGGCCATGGCATTTAATATCAAAAAAATTGTTATCTCGATTAAGGAAAATGCCAATGATTTGGTTACCAGTGGTAAGAGCGTAAAGGACAGCTCGGTTCAATTAAGCAAAGGTTCGGCCGATCAGGCAGCTTCGGCTGAGGAGGTATCTACTTCTATTGAGGAAATGGTAGCCAACATCGATCAAAATACCGATAATGCCGTACAAACCGAAAAGATAACCGTTGAAACAGCCAAAGATGTTAATGTGGCCGATAAGTTATCTACGCAGGCAGCCGAAGCAATGAAAAGTGTGGCTTCAAAAATAACCATCATTGGCGACATAGCCTTTCAGACAAACATATTGGCATTGAATGCCGCAGTTGAAGCTGCCCGTGCCGGTGAGCATGGTAGAGGCTTTTCTGTAGTAGCTGCCGAGGTGCGCAAACTAGCCGAGCGAAGCAAAGTGGCTGCCGACGAAATACATAACCTTGTAAACGGAGGTTTAAAAGTATCGCAGGAAGCTGGTGAAAAATCGCGTTTGTTGGTTCCTGATATTGAAACTACAACACAGCTTATCAAAGAAATATCTGCTGCAAGTTTAGAGCAAAAAACAGGTGCCGAACAAATTAACATGGCCATGCAACAGCTCAATCTTATTACGCAAGAAAATGCTTCTTCGTCGGATGAGCTTACACAAAGTGCAGAGCAGTTGGCCGTATTGGCTGATAAGTTGAAGGATTCAGTAAGCTTTTTTGTAATAGGTGACGAGGGCGAGTTGAAGCGTGAGGTAACAAGCGATCGTGAAGTGAAAAGCAAAGAAAGCACGCAGCAAACCCAACGTGGAAATACCCACTCATCGCAAACAGCAAAAAGTGCTTATTCAAAGGACAGTCTAATAAACCTGGAAAGGGAAATGGATATGGATAATTACGAAAAATATTAAGAATTAATTGTTTTTCTGTAGCTCCGGCAGATAGGTAAAACCATTTTACTGTCGGAGTTTATTTTTAATTTGTATAAACAAGTTCGTACTATGAGCAAATCTTTTTCGATTGATATAAAGCAACACGATAATGAGCAGGAGATTATTTTTTCAGGCGAATTGATTATTAACCATATAAATGCTATAAAAGAAGAGCTTATGGGTCTAATCGACTTCGCAAAACCAATCAACATGAGGTTAATTAACCCAACTGGCATCGACATTACCTTTATCCAAATTGTATTGGCAATAAAAAAGGCATACCAAGATAAGGGCATCAACTGTAAATTGCAGGGAACAATTAACGAAGAAACATTCAATTTACTGGCAAATTCAGGTTTCAAAGACCTATTTAAACTTTAGAATTAATATAACTAATTATGGCTAAAACAGTACTTATTGTCGACGATTCAGAAAGCATTAGGGAAGTCGTTAACTTTACTTTAGAAAATGAGGGGTACGATGTATTGGTGGGAGTAGATGGAGAAGATGCACTTCAGTTTTTAGACGGTCGCAACATTGACATTATTATTACCGATTTGCATATGCCCAACCTAGATGGTTTGGGATTAATTCGCAAAGTACGGGAGATTGATGCTTACAAACACATTCCTATTTTATTTTTGACCACGGAATCGCAAGCGGCCAAAAAAATGGAGGCAAAACAAGCTGGTGCTACCGGATGGATTATTAAACCATTCGTCTCTGCTAAGCTTTTAAGTGCTATTTCACGGGTTTTACGATGATGGAAAGAATAAGGGAAAAATTTATTGCTGACACACTTCAAAGCTTATACGCAATTGAAGCTTCCTTGCGCAAGGATGTGGATGCAAGCGATACCAAAATCCTTATTGAAGATATATTTACGGTATTGCATCAAATAAAAGGTACGGCTCCAATGTTGAACATACATGGTATTGCCCAAATGGTAACACCAGTTGAACGGGTATTTTTGACCTTACGCGAAGGAAAAATTTCTTTCTCGCAAGAAATTAAGTCAAATACCATTCACCTTGTTATGGCCATCATTGCCGAACTAGCAGTTAACCAACAGGACAATCTTGACTCAGAAGACAAACGCAATACGCTATGTTTTTTTGAATCAATGGTTTTGTAAAATGTAGGCACATGATTGATAAGTTTAGGGCTAAATTTGTTGAAGAAGGACTCGACAATGTGCATGATTTGGAAGAAGCTATGCTGCTTCTGGAGAAAGACCCAACAGATAAAGAAATAATAGAACGCATATTTAGGGCTATGCACACCCTTAAAGGGGGTGGAGCCATGTTCGGATTCAACGATCTAAGTAGTTTTACACACCACTTAGAAACGGTTTACGACTGGGTGCGAAATGGGAAATTAAATGTTACTGAAGATATAATTTCGGAAACATTTAAAGCCATCGATCAAATTAAATATTTGCTAGAAGTAGGTGATGTAAGTGATGAATCAGAAAAGCAGGAACTCGCTCAACTAACACAAAGGATTAAGGGTTTTGTATCATCCACCAATGAGGACAATGAGGCTAAAAAGGGCGCAGATAGCAAAAGGGAAGAGGATCTAAGCGCTTCGACCATGGAGGCTTCTAAAACCTATCTTATCCATTTTAAGCCGCATACAAACATCCTACAAAATGGTACCAACCCGCTTTATTTATTGGACGATGTGCAAGCACTGGGTAAAGCCTTTGTTTTGTATAACGACGAAAATGTACCTGAATTAAATGAATTAAATCCTGAGGATTGCTTTGTTTCTTGGGATATTGTGTTGAATACCACCGAAGTTCTCAATGAAATACAAGATGTATTTATTTTTGTAGAAGATGAATGTGATTTAAACATTGTTGAAATCTTTAATGGTGATATTCTATCGCATCCAAAATTTGAACAAATAATTGAACAGTGTGAGTTAGGTAAGCAAAAGCTTACTGCAGAACTTTTAAAGGGAATATCCTGGGGCGGAGATGAAAATGCAAGCTCGTCCGAAAAAAAGAAAGTACTGTTAAAGGAGCACAAGATTTCGAGCATAAGGGTAGCCTCTACCAAAATAGATGAGCTGGTAAACCTGGTTAGCGAGCTAGTTACCATTCAGGCGCAGTTGCATTTGTATGCCGAAACAAATAGGGAGCCTAAAATGTTAGATCTGTCGGAAAGTATTGAAAAACTTACCCGACAGCTTCGGGATAATGCCTTTGAAATAAGTTTAATACCGTTGCAAAATGATTTGATGCGTTTTCAACGTTTGGTTCGCGATTTATCCAAGGAACTGAACAAAGAAATTGATTTTATAATTGAAGGCGGCGACATAGAGCTGGACAAAAATATTATTGAGCATCTTACCGATCCGCTGTTGCACATGATACGTAACTGTGTAGATCATGGTATTGAAATGCCTGAGGAACGCATTAAAAAAGGTAAAAACCCAAAAGGAAGCGTAATTTTTAAAGCCTATTACGAAGGCTCCAACGTTATTATAAAAATAATTGACGATGGTATGGGTATGGATCCTGAAGTTATTTTAAACAAAGCTATAAAAAAGGGATTGGTAGAAGAGGGCTTGGATTTGAGCAAGAAGGAAATCCTCGACTTGGTTTTTAGTAGTGGTTTCACCACCAAAGATGTGGTGACGGATCTATCAGGACGGGGTGTGGGAATGGACGTGGTGAACCGTAAAATCGGCGAAATTAGGGGTGAGGTTTCCATTGATTCGGATTTGGATAAAGGCACAACCGTTACCTTGGTGTTACCTCTAACCTTATCTATTATAGATGGTCTATTGGTAAGCGTGGCCAGCGGACAATATGTAATTCCTATTTCGGCGATTGAAAAAATAATTCCACTTGAAGATAACGATCGCAAAAGCATATTTAACGGGGTTATTAAACTAGGCGAAGAGCATTTTCCAGTTATCGATTTGCACGATATATTTAATGAGGTGTGTGGTGACGAAAAACAACATATTATCCAGGTTAAGTTTGAGGACAAACGGTACGGTTTAATTGTGGATAGGGTTATTGGAGAATATCAAACGGTGGTTAAACCTTTAGGTAGGATGATAAAAGATCAGGAAGTTATTTCCGGAGCCTCTATAATGGGTGACGGTACCATTTCGATGGTTATTGATACCAATAGGCTTATTCATGCTTTTGGAAACCAAAAAATTCACAAATAGTTATGGAAGGTGATTTTAAAACATTGATTTCGTTTGGCCTGCAAGGGCAAACCTTTGCCTTTGATAGCCTAATGGTACGTAATATTTTGCCTTACGAGGGTCAACTAACCAGAGTGCCAAACGCACGTAATTTTATTTTGGGTGTTATTAATTTGCATGGTAATATTTTTCCGGTAACAGATATGCGCAAAATAATGGGTATAGACCAACAGGAAATAACGGTGGATACTTCCATTATTATTGTGTCGCCAGAGGATAAAATAGAATCTCAATTCGGAATTGTAGTTGATTTGGTAAAAGAAGTATTTGAGGTTGAAACAGAAAGAATAGAGCCTCCTGTCTTCCAACGAAAAATGGGTCTGATAGAATCATTTCAGGGAGCTGTAACGGAAAAAGGGGAGTTAATTCACCTGATCGATCTTTTGCATCTTGTTTCACAAATCGAAAGTAAAAAATAGGTACATGGAAGATAGTAATAACGCTTATCTGTCGTTTAAAGTAGGTGAGGAAATTTTTGCTTTACATGCAAGTAAGGTACTCGAAATACGCGAGTACGAAAAGCCTCGTAACATGCCTGGCAAACTGGCTTTTATGAGCGGAGTGATGGATTATCAAAAGGAGGTTATACCACTTATTGACACAGGAGTTAAGTTTGGCATGGAGCCCGTTAAAATAACAGCACTAACTTGTATTATAGTTATTGATGTGGAGCGCACGGATAATGCACAGTCGTTTAGGGTGGGCATACTCACCGATGAGGTAACTGATGTTTTTGAGGCGGAAGAAGGAGATTTTAAGCAAGTGGATACAGATTATAGCCCGCAATACATTAAGGCAACATACAGCAGTAATGGTAATTTTTATCTGATACTTAATTCCGATCAGGTATTTAGTAAAAACGAAGTATTGGAATTGAAGAGCATACTTGAGCAAATAAAGGGATAATGTGAATTAGGAATTGAACCCCTTTAGGGTTCAATTTTTTGATTGCCAATAACATTAAATGCATAAAGCACATAGCATCATGAGTACCAACATAAATGCAAGTATAGATCAAGATTCCGGGGACTCTGTAAACGCTACCGGGTTAGAGTGTTTTAAGGCCCAGCTGTCGGAGCAGGATTTTAATGCTTTTAGCAAATTTATATACGGCGAATTTGGCATAAAAATGCCCCCCGTTAAAAGGATTATGCTGCAAGGACGCTTGCTAAAGCGGATACGTGAACTTAATATGAAATCGTATGGCGAGTATAAAGATTATTTGTTTAGTGAAGAGGGACACCGAGAGGAGATATTTAACTTTTTAAATGTAGTCACCACCAATAAAACAGATTTTTATCGAGAGCCTGTACATTTCGACTTTTTAAAAAGCTACGTTTTGCCACAGCTTAACGAAAGTGGTAAGCAAGAGCCTTTTAATATATGGAGTGCAGGTTGCTCCAGTGGCGAGGAGCTTTATACCATTGCCATTACCCTGAGCGAATATAAGCGAGAACACCCAAACTTTAGTTACAAAATGCTGGGAACCGACATATCGCATAATGTTCTTAACAAGGCGGCAAAGGGAGTTTATGCCATGAATAAGGTTGACATTGTGCCCTTGGACCTTAAAAAAAAATACTTACTAAAAAGCAAGGATACAGAAAACCAAACCGTTAAAATAGTACCAGAGTTAAAACGTAACCTTACATTAAAGTATTTAAACTTAATGGATCCTACCTATTCAAACATTAGCGAAAAGTTTGATGTGGTGTTTTGTAGAAATGTTTTAATTTATTTTGATAGATTTACCCAGGAAAGTGTTATAAATAAATTGAGCACCTATTTAAAACCTGGCGGATATTTTTTTATAGGCCATTCCGAATCGTTAACAGGGATGAACGTTCCATTGGAACATATTAAACCAACTATTTTCAGAAAATTATAAAAGTTCAAAATTTTAACAATGAATAATATAACCGACAGACAGTTATTGAAGGAGCTAAAACAGCGACTTGAATATGGAAAAAAGAGCGATAAGGAGATTAAAGAGCTTACAATAGAATTGCAAAATGTTTCAAAAAAACTGAAAGATTCTGAGGCACTTAAAAGTCACTTTATATCTAATATCTCTAACGAAATTGTAAACCCTTTTACCTCAATCCTGGGTTTATCCAAAGCCATTTTGTCTGTTGAAAAGCACGATTGGAAAAAGGTGGTTTCAATGGTGGCATTGATTCATTCCGAGGCATTTAACCTCGACTTTCAGCTAAAAAATATTTTTGTAGCAGCTAAAATCGAAGCTGGCGAAATTGCACCCAACGTGGCCAAGGTTAATATTAGAACCTTGCTGCAAAACGTAATGGATTCGTTTAATATTATATCGCGTAAAATGGGTATCACATTCGATATCCAGTTTAATATAGAACACGGTTTTGGTAAAAACTTTTATTTTAAAACCGATTCGGAAAAACTAAAACTCATTTTAAGCAACCTAATTAACAATGCCTTAAAATACAGTTACAAAGACAGTAAAGTTATTTTATCGGTGTGGTTAGACGATGAGGATGTGTTAAAGTTATCCGTGCAGGATTTTGGTACTGGTATATCCGAAAAAAATCAGCAAACCATATTTGAACGCTTTAAAAGGTTAGACACGGGCATCAATTCTATCAACCGAGGTCATGGTTTAGGCTTGTCAATTACAAAAGCATTGTTAGATGTGATTAGCGGTCAGATAGAAATATCAAGTGTTAAGGGTGAAGGTTCTACGTTTACCATCAGTGTTCCCGAATCTAAAAACATTGTGGATGGATTTAGTGGGGAAGGTAACGATATATTCTTTGATGAGGAGGACGAGATTTTTTAAGGATAAATAAATGAACTATTATTTACAACATTTTCTATATCCTTCCTCACTATTTGTAAGCAAGGAGCCTTACCTTGTGAAAACTATATTGGGTTCTTGCGTGGCGGTATGTATGTGGGACTCAAGGTTAAAAATCGGAGGCATTAATCACTTTATGTTGCCAAACTGGAACGGTAACGACCTGGCATCGCCTAAATATGGCAATATAGCCATTGAGAAACTGATTGATAAAATGCTTTTTTTGGGATCGAAACATGAAGACCTGCAGGCAAAATTATTTGGCGGCGGCGAAATGATGGAAACCGGAACTGGTAGAATAATGATTGGCGAAAGAAATATCAGGGTGGCGCGATTAATGCTTGAAGAACGTAAAATACCGGTAATAGCATCGAGCACAGGAGGTAAACGAGGAAGGAAAATTATATTTTTCACCGACACAGGTGAGGTAAGGCATAAATTATTAGATAAAACAACTATTTGATCGTTCTTTATGGAGATGAAACATCGCCAATAGAGAATATTTATAGATGATGAGATGAAAAAAATCCGGGTATTGGTAGTCGATGATTCGGCAGTGGTGAGGCAAAGCTTATCTTCTATTTTAGAGTCGGATTCTGAAATTGAGGTGATGGGTACCGCCGCAGATCCTATTATTGCTGTAAAAAAAATTTTGAAGGAAGTACCCGATGTAATAACATTGGATATTGAAATGCCACGTATGGACGGATTAACGTTTTTACGTAAAATCATGTCGCAGTATCCTATCCCCGTTGTTATTATTTCGTCGCTCACCACCGAAGGTACCGAAGTGGCTATGAAAGCTCTTGAATATGGTGCTTCCGAAATAATTGGTAAACCGGCTATGAATGCCGCTAAGTTTATCAATGAATCAAAGATATTAATTTGCGATGCTGTAAAAGCAGCTTCCCAGTCCAAGCTTTCACGCAAAAAAATAAGTGGACAAAATACGGATAGCCCTGTGCAGGAGCTTCCTACCCCCAGGGCAACTCAGCCCATGCAGGTACAGCCAAAGTTCTCCGCCGATGTAATACTTAAAAAGGCTTCGGCAGCCGATCGCATTAGTCTAACCGAAAAAATAATCGTATTAGGTGCTTCAACTGGAGGTACCGAAGCCATTAGGCATTTTTTGAAGAATCTACCTGGTAACATGCCTGGGATTGCTATTGTACAGCATATGCCCGAAGGTTTTACCAAATCCTTTGCCAACAGCCTCAATAATATTTGTGAGTTGGAGGTTAAAGAAGCCGAAAATGGCGACAAACTTTATCAAGGAAGGGTGTTAATTGCCCCGGGAAATTACCATATGCTGCTTAAAAGGGTAGGCAAGGAATACTCGGTGGAGGTAAAAGAAGGGCCTTTGGTAAACAGGCATCGTCCTTCGGTGGATGTACTTTTTCGCAGCGCTGCACGTTACGCTGGCAGCAATGCTACAGGCATACTGCTGACCGGAATGGGAAATGATGGAGCCAAAGGCTTGCTGGAGTTAAAAGAGGTAGGTGCACACACCATAGCCCAGGATGAGGCCAGTTCTGTGGTTTATGGAATGCCCAAAGAAGCCGCAAAGCTGGGAGCCGCCGATAAAATATTACCGCTGGATCAAATTGCACCCTATCTGCTGAAGTAAAAACACCTTATAAATAAAGTTAAAGCGACGCACTCTATCTTCGGGATAATTATCATGGTATTTTTTTCATTTATTTGAAAAAAAGGTTAGGTTTTGGAATAGAAATGTTTTTTGTCAGATATTAGAGCTGTTTCGGATACAACAGACGAAAATTTTGTTATTTTTGACTTCATAATATTTCTTTTTATGTACAAAGCTATACTATTAAAGTTTTTTTTCCTCTTGGTTGGAATAAATCTTTATTCTCAAACGATTGAACGTTACTTGATCTCTCCTTCTGGAGAAGAATTTAAGAATACAACTGTCGAATTGAATTTTTCGATAGGTGATATTGTTATCGACACAAAATCAAATAGCCAAGTAACTTTAACACAGGGGTTTCATCAAACACAAGTAATTGCTACTTCTCTCAAAACTCCGTTAGAATCGGAAATCGAATTAAATATTTACCCTAATCCGTTTACCGACTTTGTTTATGTGGACATTAAAGGTGATGATTTAAGGCAATTTAGTTATCGACTCTTTGATATCGAAGGGAAGTTGTTAAAAAAAGGATCCTTGAATCCTAATCACAGTAAACTCGATTTTTCTTCTTTTAAACAACAAGTTTATCTTTTCTCGATAGTAAACGAAAAAGGGTTAGTACTTAAAACATTCAACTTGCAATCCATTTATAAATTTTAATTCCTAAAAAATGAGATTTTTATCCAGCACTTTATTCTTGATGGTTTTTGGCCTTTCGGCTATATCACAGAGTCCACATTTGTTTAATTATCAATCCGTAATTCGAAATAATTCTGGGAGTATTGTTGCCAACGAAAGAGTTACTTTAATGATTAGTCTGTTAGAAGATAATATTTATGGCAGCATTGTTTATTCCGAAACGTTTAATGTAGTTACTAACCAATATGGTTTAATCAATATTAAAATTGGTGGCGGAACTACTACATTTGGTAGGTTTGAATATATAAAATGGGGAGATTCAAATCACTTTATAAATGTAGCTGTAGATTTACAAGGGGGATCCAATTTTCAGAATGTGGGAACAACTCAATTATTGAGTGTTCCATATGCCTTGTATGCTGAAACTGCAGGAGATAGTAATTTTAAGAAAAATGCAATGGGTCATTTGTTTTATAACGATGGAAGGTTAGGAATTGGTACGGATAATCCACAAAAAGCGCTTCACATTCGCAGAGTCAGTGAAAATGGTCAAGCAAAAGGGATAGGACAATTATTGGTTGAAGCCGATTCAGAATCGGATGCAACTATATATCTTGGGTATTATCCAAATGATAATTTTATTCCTATTCAAGGTCGCTTTTGGAGAATTAATAGTGATAAACCATATGGAGATTTTAGTATTGCAGATGAAGTGGATAATGTTACAGGGGGTGATGGAAGTGTAAAAAGGTTAGTTATTAAAAGGAATAGTGGAAATGTTGGTATTGGTGTAACAGAACCTAAACGCAAATTACATATTTCCGAAGCAATGAGGTTAGAACCTCAAGATACTGCTCCTGAGGATCCTGAGATGGGAGATATGTATTTTGGAACAGATGGAAACCTCCATTTGTATAATGGAATAAACTGGTACACTGTTAATATGACTGTAGAAGAATAATAAAGATCTTTGGACTCAAAAGGAATGCTATCTCATTTAAAAGGGATAGCATTTTTTTTATAAGTTTGTGGTTCAATTAACATCCGCATGAGCGATACATTTCAGAGCTTTAGGTCAACCGTAGTGCAGAGTGCTTTTTATGGCATGGGTAATTTTCTCGGTAAGTTTTCCGGTGTTATTTTGCTGCCTATTTATTTACTTTACCTGCCGGTGGAAGTATTTGGTCTTTACGCCCTTTTCGAGGTTATATTTCAGATTTTTCAAGTGTTCTCGGGCTTTGGGGTTAAGTTGGGTTTTGCCCGTTGGTATTGGGACGATGAGAGTACACCTAATAAAAAAAGTCTTTTTTACACCACCTACGTATTTAATGCGGTAGTATGTATTCTGTTCAGCATATTGTTGTTTGTTGGTTTTAATTTTTTATCGCAATATTATTTTAAAACCTATATAAGTAGCTATTCAGCGCTATTGTTTATTGTAGGAAACCTAATACGCCTGCTGTCTGAAGTTCCCTTACTATTGCTTAGGGCTCAGCACCGAGCAAAAAAGCATTCGGTGGTGCAAATGGTTCAATTGCTTTTGTTTGTTTTATTTACCTATATATTTTTGTCGTGGTTTAAAATGCAACTGGATGGTATTTTTTGGGCCATAATCTTATCTGGTTTATTCCAGTTTATCATGCTCCTCCCGGCAGTCATTAGCAATAGCCAAGCTAAGTTCGACGGCAAAATTTTAAAGGATATACTAATGTATGGTTTTCCGGTTGCCTTGGGAAACATGGTGAACGTACTTTTTAACTTTACAGACAAATACTTTATCAATATTTTTTCTGACTTAAAAAATGTGGGCACTTTTACCTTGGCTCACAAGGTTTCTAATATTGTTAATTTACTTATCGTTAATTCTTTTATGAATGCCTACATGCACAGTTACTTTAAAACGGTGCAGCAAAAGGATGGTGATGATTTCTTTAGCCGCTCTTTTACTTATTTTTTACTAGTATTAAGTTTTTGCAGCATGTTGGTCATCTTGTTTATTGAAGAGGTCATGATGCTCTTCGATGCTGGAAGTTCGGACTACAGTGGTTCTATTGTACTGGTTCCGGTGCTTACCATAGGGCTTATTTTTGGAGGAATACGTCAAATGCTTACCCTACCTTTAAATAAGATAAAAAAGAGCAAGGCTATTGGCATATTATCGGTTATGGCCGGATTATTAAATGTGTTACTCAATTATTTATTTATTCCCACCTACTATGCCTTGGGAGCAGCCTATGCAACCGGAATAGTTCAGGTGCTCTCATCGGGTGTTTTACTTTATTATGGATTAAAATATGCACAGCTAAAATTGGAATGGAAACGGGTGGCAATGCTGTTTGCCAGTTTTACAATTTCGGTGCTGCCCCTGTATTTCTATCGCTTTGATAATGTGTTTATAAACATTGTTTACAAACTTGTTTTAATATTGGTATGGGTTCTTATCCTTTATTACTCTGGATTTCTGTACCCATCCGAGAGGGGCCGGATAATTTCGTTCTGGAACAAATGGCGAAAGTTGAATAATTTAAAAAGTAATATGGGTTCGCTAAAGGATAGCGATTAGGAGCGAAGTGGGAATGAGTCCACCGAGGCACCAAAGCGACTAAGTAGCACTAAGTTTCCTATATTTTTCTTAGTGACCCTTTGTGTTCTTATTGCCTTAGTGGTTAAATCTGCTTTTGAATTTCCTGCAACATCTTCTGTTTTTTGAACCAATTGATGATGCTTCGGTACATCGAGGTATTGTAAAATTGCTTAAAACGATAGGCTATTTCATCGTTTATCACATCGTCCGGGCAAAAACGAAAATCCGTACTTAGCTCTGAAATCAATTCTGAGTTATATTTTCCGCTCTTTTTCATGTTGGTGCCGCTACCATCCACACCCAGGTTATTTATGTACGATTTCCTTGGATAAGCCGTGGGTAGGTTGTTTTTATAGGCTGCATAATTAAATCGTACCGACCAGGAATGAATGATCTGCTTTTGTTGCTTTAACAGCATTACGGAAAGATCATTACCACCCCTTTCAAATTGCTGCCTTTTGTTTTTATAGGTAAAAAAATCCTTGAAGTCATTCACCTCCCAATCCGTATTTTCCCAGTTTTTCTTCCAGGTAGCCCATCCCCAGCTGCAGTTGCGATGTGCAAGATAGGTGTTGTAGGGATAATTGCTGGGTATTTGGATGTTTGGCGAATAAGCGGCGATGCTCCATATTTTATCCGGTGAATAGTGATTTAAAGCTCCGTTCATATAGTCTAAAAAGTGCGGCGATGTTTCCAAATCATCTTCCAGTACAATTACCTTTTCGTTCGATTTTAAAACTTCGCTCACCCCTTCGATAATAGAGGTAGCCAGACCTTTATTTTGGTTATGAAAAACCAGCGTCACGCTTTTAAAGCCTTGAACCTCTTTTAAATACGTACGCACCAAGTGTACAGCCTCCTGATGCTTCGATGTTTTGGCTTCATCGGAAAAAACATATAAATGACTTTCAGCTGCCAAAGTGTTTTTTAAAAGCGCCTCTATCGTTTTACGGGTATGATACGGCCTGTTATAGGTAAATAAAACGATGGGAGCGAGCATGGCTATTTAATAAAAGTAAAAAGATCGGATGATTTTATTTTGCTTAGTTGTGTAGCTATTGTATTTTCAATTGCCGATAAATCATTAAGCATGGTTTGGGCTGCTTGGTTTAATTTATCCAAATTTATTGTTGTAATATCGAAATAATAATCGCTTAAGCCAAAAGTATTCATTACATGATTATATTTATTGGCCCATCCCACCACCAAGCAGGGCTTGCATAGTTTCAGCGCATGTATAAGCCCGTGATACCTCGCTGCAACCACCATTTTTGAGGTATCGAATATTTCTTGTAATTGCAGTGGATCCAAGTCTTCGTTAACTAATTGTACCTGTTCGCATTTGCAGGCTTCGTAAATCAAATCACAAATTTCTTTGTCATCGGCTGAATGCCGAACGATAACAACCGTTTGATTTTGTTGCACAAGCGACTGGATAACTGAGCTAAATAGCTGCACCACTTCACCTTTTGGCATTAACCGGGTAAGCTGTTTGTTGGGAATAAGGAGTATGGAGCCGTTCTTAACCTTTGTTGTTTTGTGAATAAATTCATCCGGTTTCTTAAAAATACTTGTCGCATCTATTTTATTAGATTGCAGCACTAAATCAAAGGAATCAACTACTTGTTTGGTTTTTAATTTTTCCAGATGTTTTCGGGCTTCTGGCTCTCGAATAAAAATGGTTTCGGGGTATTGCAGATATTTTTTTATCAAGGGCCACAACACTATCTTTTTCCAACCTTTAAAATCGAAAGGTCCTATGGATTGGGGCAAAAACACAAAGGGAACATGGTGCTTTTTGGCATATTTAACTGGGAATATGGTGGCATAAGTCCAAATAGGATGTTGGTTGTGCGAACTAACCCCATAGCCACTTATATCTAAAATTATATCAGCCGATTGAAAATGATTTTTAATCTCATCTTCCGGATCACTGATAGGCTTCGGTTTTACAATAAGTTTTAAGATAGGAAAGGCAATTCGCAACAAGGTACGAATGTGCATGTTAACAACTCGGAAAGTATAAATATCTTTTTTATCACCTTGTAATGTGGGAAACAGATCGATCATTACAATTTCGCATAGGGGAAACTTCCTTTTTAACTCATCAACCAAACAAAACAGCATGGATTGTGCCCCTTTATTAATAAAATTGCCTCCGGTGATTACTATTTTTTGCATGTTTTAGTTGTATTTTCTGAGTTGATCCAAGGGCTTGCGAACTGAATAGGCCAGCTTTCCGTCTTTTGCTGCGTAGCCATAAGTTATCATCATAATAGGCCTTTCAAAGGTTTCTAAGGATAAAAGCCTGCGCACCGCATCATCCTTTCGTTTGTCTTCGGGCCAATTGAGTGGACAGGATGCCACACCCAAACTTTCCAGGGCCAGCATAAAATTCATGGCTGCCAGGCTTGCATCCACATACATCAAATGCCTGTCAGTTATGGAGGGAGAAACATTCATTTGTCCCACAACAGCTACCATTGCCACTAACTCATCCGAAAACCCCCGTGTTCCGCCGGGCAGTACGGCCATTTTTTTAACTAAATTAGGTTCGTCAACAATTCTGAAATTAAAGGGCTGGCGGTTACAGCTACTCGGTGCCAAACCAGCCAATAGAACCGCTTTGTCAATGATGGTTCTATCGGGTATTATGGTTGTATCGAAAAAACGCACAGATTTCCGCTTCTTGGCCAATGCGGCAAAGGAGTTATCTTCGATGGCAGGAGTAAGGGGAAGCGAAAACGGGATGAATAATCCCTTGGAAACAAATGTAGGTGTTAGGGACTCGAAAATATGAAATGCCTTGTCCCGTTTGGGAGCTGATTCGGTTACTTCAAAGTATTGCTGTAAAATGTCAAACGCCCATTGTATTTGGTCGTTGGGTGGATTTTCTTTAGCAAGACTTTTCAATAAATTCACTGTTTCCTCAATGTATTCAAGTGCAAAAACTTTCCTACGGTTTTTCATAATCAAACCTTTTTCAATACGATGAATGTTTCGTCGTAATAAAAAAAGATTCTCACTTTTATGGTGCTGCTTTTTAAGATAATCCCTACGGGCACCTAAAAACATTTTCATTTCGTTGGAAAACGAATTGGAAAATAAAAAGTAAAAATTAGGAGCATAGGGTATACGCAGCAAAACAGGATATATCAAGGTATATTGTATTTTTTCCTTTAGTCTGAAATAGCCGTGATACCATTTCTGCAACAATTCCTCGCCTACTATTTTACGAATAACAGCCTTCATGTAATGTTTTTAGAATGAGGCTATAAAATTACAAAAAATACGGTCATTTCAGCCACAACCCGTAATGCTAATCATATCGTTTTTAACTGCTGTATGCTATTGAAAGTCTGAATATTTAAATTCTTGTGTTGTTGTCAATCCTAAATTTGCTTTTTTATATACTTAGGAACAACTTTACTGGGCATTAAAGGACAATCGTACTTCATGGTTAACTGATCGCGGTTATACCATGCACGAACATTTAGATGATTTTGCATTGATAAATATGAATGGCAGATGTTACGATCCGATGTTAGCCCGCTTCCTAAGCCCCGACCCATATATACAATCACCAGACGATGCGTTAAATTACAATAGGTTTGCCTATTGTATGAACAACCCATTTTTGTTTACCGACCCAAGTGGAGAATTTTTCTTCAAAAAATTGTTCCAGTTTCTTGGGGCAGTATTAGGTGTTGCAACAGCTATAGTTGAAACTCCTCTATGGATTGTTAAAGGTTTTGATGGGAACCCTATACAATCAGGTGTAAACCCCGCTGTCGCACGATTGTATCGTGTGATTAAGAGATAAAAATAACAAAGCTGCATTTTTAAAAGGGCAGCTTTTGTTGTTTTTAGGAAGAAGCAATTCGATACAATCGTTCACTTTATGTGTGGAATTTCCTTACTTTAGCATTATTAAACCACACAATATAATCTTCGTTTTGACGGAGCAGACTGCGCGGTAGCCATTAACTTAATTGATATGAGTCGTAATTATAAATTTCATAATCCAGAAGGTGTTTACTTCGTCAGTTTTGCGGTTGTTGAATGGGTAGATGTCTTTACCCGAAATGAATACAAAAATATTGTTGTTGATAGCTTACAATACTGTATAAAAGAAAAAGGCATGGAAATTTTTTCATGGTGCATAATGACCAATCATGTTCATTTAATTTTCAGAAGTGACAAAGGACAAAAACCTGAGCTATTGTTAGGAGATTTTAAAAGATTCACCAGCAAAGAGATCGTTAAGGCAATTACTGATAATCCAAGAGAAAGTAGAAAGGAGTGGTTATTAGAACAATTTGAAAAAGCTGGAGCAAGAACTTCTAATGTAAGCAAATATCAATTTTGGAGGCACGATAATAAACCAATTGAATTATGGAGCAATAAAGTGATAGATGAAAAAATAAACTATATCCATAATAATCCTGTTGAAGAGGGGCTTGTTTTTCGGGCTGAAGACTATGTTTATAGTAGTGCTAAAGATTATGCTGGAGAAATAGGTTTATTAGAGGGAGTGATTGTTGTTTTGTAGCTGAACCACACGATACAATCGTGCGGCAGCGGGGGCGGTTAATAATACCGTCACAGAATATGGAAGAAATGATTATTATAATTATAATAAAGAGTTGTTCCCTAATAATAAAAAGTTGTTCCCTTTTGATGAAAATCCAAATCCATTTCCAAATACAGGACCTAAAAAAAGAAATGATTATGAATGGTAATAGGAGTATAAATCAACAGACAACTCCAAAAGAAGTCAAGAAAAAAGTGGTGGGATGCGTTATTAGTGGTTTATTTTTGATGGCATTAATAATTTTGTTCAGTATCCTTTCTTGTCCACTTGATTGCGATAAGGATTCCGTTATAACTGTAGGCAAGGTATTTAGAGTTCGTAAAGGTTATGTTGACTTCATAACATATATTAATGGAGAAAAGTATTCGATAGGAAAAAGTGCTCATTTAAGTCCAGATAGAATAGGCGAATTCTACCTACTTTGTATTAACAGGCAAAATAAGTATTGCGTTAATTTAGTTACGCAAGATGAAAAAATTATTGGGCTAAGAGGATCAGCATTAGATAAATTTTTATTAGAAAATAATTTATTGGATAAAGATTTTGATGAGAAAGGAGAATATAAAAGTTTCGTTTTAGGTCAGGGTATTGGTTGTTGGATTTTAAATATGATTAGTATGTCTAATTCAGATTCAATCTGTGGGTGTGCTGGAGTGAATAATCTCCATACTGATACCGATTGATAAGTATTACTCATCTCGCTATCGCACAGCCTGCTGTTGTATAATATGGGTGCAGGTGGTACATATTGTACTGAATTAATACCTGTAGCTTTTGAAGAAATGGCATTTAATTATTTCTTAAGTTTTAAAAATATCTCTCGATTATATATGAAAGCATTTTATTAAATTATATGTTAATGTATTTATTATCAATTGTTATACTGTTTTTTTATTCACCAATTGTCCAAGAGTCTTCTCAAAATGTAAATACATTTGAGTTGAACCCTCCTGTTTTACAAATATCCCAAATGGATAGTGTGTTGACAAAAGATTCTATTATGCAGATATATCACCTTGATAATACAATTAAAAAATATGAACTTAATAAATCTATTGATATCGAAGAGATTGATTCATTATGTGTTCAACTTGAGCAGCAAATGAAGAAAGCAAAGAAATTAAAAGAGAAGCGTAGAATCCAATGGGATTTACAAATAGCAAGACAAAAGAAAGTGATGATAGAAATGATTTATTCTTTAGAGATAGAAAAATTATTAAAGAATTACAATAGAGACAGTTTAAATTTCCCCGTTCCTCTCGCTCGGCCGGATATGTAAATTAAACACCCCCGCTGTCCCCCGCTGTCGCAGGATTGTATCGTGTGATATAA
>JAGXIP010000083.1 GCA_024635585.1 Saccharicrinis sp.
GATAATCAGCATGATGAATTCGAGATATTCTTTTTACCACTTCACCCGACAGGGCATCAATATATACATACTCCCGTTGCAATGGTTGTAAAGCATAAATATCAATTTTATAGCACAAAGTCAACTGACTGTCGCTGGGTATATAAAGTAAGGAAGCCTCGGGATACAAAGCAGGGTCATTATCCCATATAAATTGCGTTGAATTAAAAAGAGAAATGGCTTTTGTGATGACCTGTGCATCTGAAATAGTGGGTGTAGCGCTGGAAGCATCTGTTTTAATTACCTTGCCATTGGCGCTTGCTGCCTTTCCGTTTTTATAGTGAACGGAATACCCCATTCCCTCAACGGGGATATTATTATAATAGAGCTGGTATTTTTTATGTTTTTCGCCTTGGGCATCGGCATGCTCGTCGGCTATTTGTAGATTGTAATTTGCAGGGAGACCTATTTTTTGCTTTAGAACAGTACCATCAAGGACAGTACCTGATTTAAGGGAAGAGGAAGAAAGCTCGAAATACTCTACAAAGCCTGTCTTTTCATCCAACTTTACCTTTTGCGTACCCGCAACAATGCTATTGCTTTGCCTTCCGGTAAACAATTGTGCATTACTACCCAAAACGGACAGCACTAGCGTTAATATAAGAATAAAACCCCTCAAATTGTGTTGTGTTAATTTGTAACCCTAATCAATTATTTGGTAATCAATTAGCGACAGATTAAATATACGCACAACTGGGGTCTTTATCATAAAGGTTTTGACAAACGCATGGTTTCATTTGTTGGATAACACAATATATCAAACTAAAGAAATGGGACTGAGGCT
The DNA here is from genome assembly GCA_024635585.1 of Saccharicrinis sp. Classification (GTDB taxonomy): domain Bacteria; phylum Bacteroidota; class Bacteroidia; order Bacteroidales; family Marinilabiliaceae; genus Saccharicrinis. The sequence goes on from JAGXIP010000083.1 coordinate 824, forward strand.
TGGGTGGAAAAGATGAAGGATGAAGCGATTGTTGTAACTTTGAAGGGGCTTCAGCTCAATTTCAGCCAAAAGTCTATGAAATATCTTGATTGGCGAGTAAATCATTTTGTTTGAAAACTTGCGGTGATACAATTTGCACATTTAAGAAAACGCTCTATTTAATTATTATTTCTTTGTGTAAAGGGGAATTAGCCTTCTTAGGGGGATTCTAGTTCCTTTTGGGTGATAGAGGGTTTTTTAAAGTGAACTGTTGCGTTTCTTATAAATCAAAAGGCGTACCGGCAATCTATCGACTACCCGCACACCTTGTAATACTTACTCCTATTTTAATGTTTTATTTTTCGAATACGTAACAACAGTCACCTCGTTATCATTTTCTTGCGCAACAGGTTCAACATCTTTCTGCACTGGTGAATCACCCTGCAGCACAAAATTGATAGGAATGGTATAGTTTACATTTACTTTTTTACCTCTTTGCATGCCTGGTATCCATTTGGGCATGGCGCTAACCACCCTAACTGCCTCCTCATCTATTGATTCAAATCCACCGCTACGCACCACTTTAACATCTTTAACAGCCCCAGTTTTTGACACTACAAATTGCACGTACACCCTGCCACTTTTTCCCTGTTCCTTAGCATCGACTGGATATTTTACATTTGTGGCTATAAAATTGCGCAATTCTTCGTCTCCGCCCGGGAACTGAGGCATCACTTCAACAACGAAAAACGTTGCCTCGATTTCCTCACCTTTCAAGCTATTTTGTTGCGATTCTTCGAAGCTGCTTTGATGTATTTCTTCGTCTGCAATACGATCGCAGGCAAAAAAGAATGCTACGCTTACTATCATTAAGCTGGCAGCCAGTCCTTTAACAAAAGCCTTGTTTTTTAATGTTTTATTGGTCATCATTTTAAATCGTTTTTTAGTAATACATTGATTAAAGTTATTCACAGGAAACAGTCGCGCGCCGGTAGCCTCGTGCAATAACAATTTTTTGTACGAACCGATGGCAGTTCCTTTGTTTAAAACGGAACGATCGGCCTGAAACTCGTGCAGCTCCCGTAGCAGATGCTTAATCCACCAGGCAAAAGGGTTAAACCACTGCACAATAAGAATCGCCTCAAACAACAACACATCCAAGGAGTGCCGATGCTTAACGTGGGACATCTCGTGCACCAATATCTTATCCAGATCGTCATCGGAATAAAGTGATCGGTTAACGAAAATTACATGAAAGAACGAAAAAGCATTAAAACTGCCGGGTAGGTCGGCTATCCTAATGCCATTATAATTTATCCAATTGGCTTTTTTGGATAAGCCACCCAAACGGATTAATCCAAAAATCAGTCGCAAGAATATACCCAATGCACCTGCCAAATAAAACCAACCAAAGGTTTTACTTTGGGCAATAGTGGGTACAACAGCTTCGCGCATGTCGTCGGCGTAAACATTAACGGCTTGCAATAAATTGGCAAAGCCCTCAGTATTAGAACTTGCGGTTTGCAAAAATGAGAAATGAATAAAAGGTACAACTGCAGCCAACACCAGTGACAATAAAAGATAAATCCGATTAAATTTAAAAAATGGTTCGTGATGTAGCACTGCGCGGTAAAATAAAGCCAACACGCCCAATATGAGCGACGATTCTAGCAAGTAGTTGATAAAATATTCCATGACAGTTTATTTTTTTTGGTTTTCTAAATCAGCTTTTATTGTATTCGCCTGCTCGTTCTGCAATTCGGTTTTAACATCGTTCATGAGTTCCTCCAAATCACTGATATTCATCTTATCTTCTTTGGCAAAAAAGGAGACTAGCTCTTTAAACGAACCCTCGAAGTAATGCGACATAACGCGTTTCATAAACTTCCTTTTATAAGTTTCTTTGGCTACTATTGGAAAATATACATATCCCTTGCCCTCCTTTTTATGATCCACAAAACCTTTGGTTTCCAAAATCCGCACAATGGTACTAACGGTATTATATGCAGGTTTGGGTTCTGGTAATTTTTCGATAATACCATTCACATTGGTCACCGCCAAATCCCACAACTGGTGCATGATCTGTTCTTCTGCTTTTGTTAATTCTTTCATTTATTATAGAGTGTTAGATTGTTAGATGTTAGACTATTAGATGTTAGATAATAGACTATTACCTACCTGCCGGCAGGGATAATAGATTATTAGATATAAGTATCAAGATAAATAGCACATTTACTTATTCAACTAAATTATTAGTACAAACTTACAACTAAAATTTTAGTTGTACAAATTTTTAAACTATATTTGTAGTTGAAAAGTGAATATTAAAATTAAAACGCTGATATCATGGCCTATACAAAAGTAACAAATCTATGGATCGTCCTATTGTTTTTACTTGCCTGCACAACCGCTTTGGCAAACAATACACCGTATTCCAATGGAAATAATGAGCGGTCAATGAACGTCAATAATGATTCTTTGTTGATGATTGAATCGCAAACCCTATCAAAAGCTTATCAGTTTGATGCGGCCATCGAATTATTGGAGCAAGTGGTAAAAGCAGATTCTTTTAATGTGGAAGCTTTAACCCGCTTAGAGGGTTTATACTATAAAACATCGCAGTATAACGATGCGATCCGTTTGGCTGATTACCTGATAGCTCAGAAGGAGGACAGCGCTTATTATCAAATCCGCAAAGCGCTTTCGCTCAGAGCTATTGGGCAATATCAAAATTCGCTAAATATTTTAATTAGAACCTACGCTGCCGATACCAGCAATTCCTACATAAGTACGCAGATAGGCGATTTGTACAAAGCTCTGGAGAAGCCCGACAGTGCAATTATTTTTTACAATAAAACATGCCAAATAAAACCAAATTCTTCGGCGATGATAAAAGCCATGGATTTATATTTCCAACTAAAACAAGAAGAGAAGGCATTGTATTTTTTCGCCAGCTACTTTAAACCTGAGTTTGAGACTAATCGACTGCTTTTGAGGCTATTCGGTAAAGCACTGTATTTAAATGGCAAGATAAAATTGCCGCGCGAAACGTTCAACCGCTTATATGCTGCCGGCGATTCGTCGTTGGTAACCTGCAAGTACTTGGGCACCTGTATGTGGAAACAGGAAAATTACGATGAAGGTATTCCTGTGCTGGAAAATTTTATTCTGCGCGATAGCTTGGACTATCAGGTGTATTTTATGTTGGGAGCCTGCCACATTAAATCAGATGCTTTATACAACTCCGAAAAGGGTATATATAGTCTGGAAAAAGCAATTAGCTTAATTGAGCCCGACAGTAAAACACTAAGTTTAATGTATAACGAGCTGGCACTGCATTATAGGCGCATTAAAAACTACGACAAGGAATTGGATATGTACCTTATTATGAAGGAAAACGAACCTGACAGCAAATATGTAGATTACCAAATGGCCACTCTCTACGATTACGGTTTAAATGATAAGAAAGAAGCCTTGAAACGTTACCAGGATTTACTGGCTCAATACAAAATCGACACCATAAACAACAAAAAAACTGATATTGTAACTTTTTGCGAAAATAGAGTCCAGGAACTTAAAGAGGAGCAGTTTTGGGAAGAGTAAGATTCCCGCATTTTTGGAAAGTTATTTAGTGTAGATAAACCATACGTCAGATGTGCATTTTTTATATACACTACAATATAAAAAAATGGAACTAAGAGGTAAACCGATAAACCATTGTACAACTTTTTTGCATAAAGGTGGGTAAATTAACTTCACTTTTTTTAATACCACACTAGCAACATAACCCGATAATCTTTGGGTCAAACTATTCATAAGTACTTAGAGGCACTTTAAATTTTCTTTAAATTTTCTTTGTCCTAACAGCAAATTAGATGGCTGATGTTACGTAAATGCCTATTTCGAAAAGTTTTCGTGTTACTATCATTATTTTGCATCGTTACATATAATCATAGGAGGGTTTTGAGAGACTGGGAAGGTCTTAGAATTCCCTGGTTACCGGTTTCCGGGAAAAGGGGATAGAATTCATCAGCCTTAACGATAGCAACGATACCACCACCGTACCAGGACGGTTAACTTTCAACATATTTGCCAGCTTTGCCGAATTTGAACGCGAACTAATCCGGGAGCGGACTATGGCCGGTCTGCAAGCAGCTCGAGAACGAGGCCGCATTGGTGGCCGCAAAAAAGGATTATCTCCGGAAGCCAAAAAAGTAGCTTATGCATGTTATACCATTTTAATAATGAAATTAGTACCGGTATAATGCCGATATATAAATGAAGAGCGTTAATGACAGCAAGAAGTTTAACGCTCATTTCATATGTTTATAATTGATTTCATTTGCCATATGGAACTCGCGATTACAATCATTCCCCTCCCGCTAAGGCGGGACAGGTTATGTGAGAAGCAACTCTCATAGCCTGCCCCGACCCTACGGGGGCTCGTTTCATTTAATAATCGGTATTATCAGTTATGGGTGGGAAGATAAATCAAGAACAGTATCAGAGATATTGAAAATTGTTAATATGAGCAGGGCTACATTTTATAGGTATATTGCATGGGTGAAAGAGGAAAATGGGAAGAATGTCGAAGAACAAATCAAACTGAATTAGCCAAGAACGGCTAACCATAATTGCTTAACCAGTGCAATGGGATATATCCCTAATGCACTACTAATTATAGAGTTTCTTGCCGTTTTCGCAGCTGTGTGGTCTCCGGGACCTCTATTGAGTGTTAAATGCCTAATTGACTATATTTTAATCAATTAAGACTTGATTTCTAGGAATAAGTGTTTTAATTTAGACTTACATTTAAATGTATCGACTTTTCTATTGGGGTATCGTCTCATTTTTAGTAAAAGCATCTTGGCTCTACGTTGAATGAAAGCATGAATACAATAATGAATAATAATAGCCGACACGGTTGTAAATCAATAGGTGATAGTCCGCTCATTTGGTGTTGTATCAACACAATTATAATTAGCTAAAGCTGAAATATCAACAATAGGTGATAGCCAACCGTTGGGCGTCATTTGAGAACGACCGTACATAAAACAGAAACAAATGGACAATGCAACACAAACAATGATTGACAACCTGCACAAAAAAACAGGTAAAACTATGGAACAATGGATTGAAATTGTGATGAACGAAAATTTTGAAAAACACGGTGAAATAATCAAATTTCTAAAAGAAAAACACGAGTTTACGCACGGATTTGCAAACCTTGTAGCTCATAAAGCAAGAAGTTCTGATGCAGGTTCAGTAAAAAACACAGACGATTTAATTGTTAGCCAATATCAAGGAAAAGAACACTTCAAACCGATTTACAAAAAGTTAATCGCAGAAATTTTATCCTTTGGAAATGACATTGAAATTGCACCCAAAAATACTTATGTAAGTTTGCGTAGAAAGAAACAATTTGCCATTTTAAATCCTGCAACTAAAACTCGGTTTGAAATTGGTATAAATTTAAAAGGACAAGAACCAACCGAGAAATTAGAAGCAGAAAAACCTAATTCTATGTGTTCACACAAAATAAAAATCGCTGATATAAGCGAAATTAACAACGAAATATTGAATTGGATAAAAACAGCTTACGAAAACGCTAAATAAAAAAACTATGAAAAACTTAAAAATTGAAATAAAATGGGCTGTCATTTTTTCTATAATTGGCTTATTATGGATGCTTTTAGAAAAACTTGTTGGTTTACATAGCACTCACATTAACAAACATATGTATCTAACCAATCTTTTTGCAATTCCTGCAATTATCGTTATGGTTTTAGCACTTAAAAACAAAAAGAAAGACTTTTATGCAGGACAAATGAATTACAAGCAAGGTTTGATTTCGGGTATCATTTTATCAGTGTTCATTGCATTATTGAGTCCATTAACACAATGGATAACTTCAACTATCATTACACCCGAATATTTCCCGAACGTAATTGCTTATTCTTTAGAAACGGGTTATTACAAATCAATTGAAGAAGCAGAAGCTTACTTTAATCTGAAAAATTACATTGTTCAAAGTACAATTGGAGCATTAGTAATGGGAATTATAACTACTGCAATTGCGATGGTTTTTATTCGTAGTAAGAAAGAAAAATAAAAATCGAACGGCCAATCGAATTCTAAGACCCAACCAGTCTCACCAAACCTGTACATGAAATGGGGACTGTCACCGTGAAAGGCGGTAAAGTGTCTACCTACAGCAAATTCAATATTACGCTGGCTGATTACGGAATCACCTTCGTAAAAGGAAAACCATCATCGAATATTGCCAAAACCTTAGAAGTTACCATTCATTCGGAATATTAATTTTATTAGGTTACAAGAAAATACGATGGAATCTTCCAATTTTCAACCCTGACCTGTCCCAATTGCAGATGCCAAAAAAACTGAAAAAATGCCAATAAATGGGTATAAGTTTCTTTATACCTCTTTAAAAAAATCACTCTCAATTGTCAGGAATCAAATTCTCCCCGTCTATTCATGCAAAATTTAAAAATTAACTTTCAAAATATAATAGAATGAAGATTCAAATAGGCCAAACAGCTCCCGATTTCGAAGCAATAGATATTTATGGAAAACAAGTTCGACTGTCCGATTTCAAAGGAAAGAAAATTGTGTTGGGATTTTTTCGCAACGTAAACTGTCCGTTTTGCAACCGTCGGGTTCATCAAATTATACTGAAAAATAACAAGTTCAAACAGAATGATATTCAGTTGTTGTTTTTGTTTGAAAGTTCAGCCGAAACGTTAATGAAGAGTACTTTTCATCAGGGAATTAGTCCGTGGCCATTGATTGGCGATCCAAAGCAAGTGATTTACAACCAATACGGCGTCGGTACATCTATGATGGGTGTAGTGCGTACTATGTTTTCAGCCGATATGAAAACAGCCAACCGCGAAGTCAAAGCGTTGGGTTTGCCTGCCGAAAAGGATAGAGATGCCAGCTTGGCCCTTTTACCTGCCGATTTCTTTATCGACCAAAACTTCAAAATTGTGAAAGCACACTACGGGAGACACCTCGACGACCATGTGGACTACAACGAAATGCTGAAGTTTGCTGGAATTGAGGATCCTTTTAAAAAATTACACGCAGTTAAATAGATAACCATGACAAAAACAGCCAAAAACCAGCGAAAGTAGCTTTGTGCTCAATTCGAAACGCGACGAAAAATTGTTCAGGCCAACTGTTTTGCCGCAAATTTGTAACGTGGCCGGAACGAATGTGTGTTTTCCGAAAGATAAAAAGGCCGGTGGTTCGTGGATAGCAGCCTGCGAGAACGGAAGGTTTTGTTGCCTTTTAAACGGATCGTTTGTGGCCCACGAAAAAAAATGTACTATGCGCAAATCCATGGAAATATTTTGGTTGAAGTGGCTACGTCGCATTTAAATCCATTCGAATTTTACCAGCAAAAAGAGTTAACTAATGTTGAGCCTTTTACAATTGTTACAATTGAAACGCAGGAATCAGAAATATGTCATTTAGCAATGTATACAACCTGGAGCACGGAATAATGGACTGGGAATTGCAAAATCTGCCTGTGGCGGTTGACCCAGATGCCTTACCCTACACCGAAAATAAAATGGGATACGAAGAACTTGCAAGGTATATAGAATCAGGGAAACCTGTATTTGTTGACTTTTATGCACCCTTGTGCGGCCCCTGCCGCCAGATGATGCCCATGGTGGACAGCTTAAAAACAGCTTACCAAGTAAAATTAATATCGTAAAGGTAAATGTAGATGCCAGTAAAAAACTGGTAAAAGAGCTAAAAATACGGGGGATTCCGCACTTAGTCTTATATAAAAACGGGAAACCGGTGTACGCCAAAAACGGGTTTGCCTCGCGTGACGAACTGGAAAAAGCATTTAAAAGCATATTGTAAAACAATCTAAAATCAGAACAATGCTATTCAATTCGATACTATTTCTTCTCATTGGCGCACTGGCCACAACAATCGGTGCCGTTCCATTTGGACTGGCCAACCTTTCGGTGGTCGATGTGGCGATAAAAGCAAATATCCGCAAATCAATGTCGGTGGCTTTTGGTGCAGCAATTATTGAAATAGTATTCGCTTTAACGGCTCTGCTGGCCGGCTAACTGCTAAACAATTTAATTGAAGGCAACTCTATCATAAAATTCAGTGTCCTGGGTGTCCTATTATTCGCAGGGGTATTTTTCTGGTTTAAAAA
>JAGXIP010000084.1 GCA_024635585.1 Saccharicrinis sp.
GGCTGTAAGGATGTAATTAAAGCCGATATAACGCTCATAGAATATAGTTATATCGGCTTTAATTACATCCTTACAGCCATTGCAATAGGCGGTTTTTTCCTGATTCCCTCACCCCGCTCCTACCTTAGTGTTGGTATTTTGGTACCCTTGGTTGCCATTTTGTCCATAAGCTTAAGCACCATATTTTTACACTTTGGATTGGCCATCTATTCCTTGCCGTTCAATATGTTGGTGCTACTGTTTTTATATGTACTTAAATTCAGGATGAGCTATTCTCCAGAACTGGCAGAAGTATATCTGCAATACAACTCGCCCGAGCGTAACCTTTATACTTTTATCAATAACAAAAAGCGATATCAATTTTTAAATTACACACCTATCAAACTGCCTTTTATGGGTATTTGGAAAGTTTCGCAGGGCCACGATGGGGAATATACGCACCAAAACAACTATAGATATGCATGGGACTTTGTAATTGTAGATACACAAGACAAGCAGTTCGATAACGACGGACTTATTGTAGGAGATTATTATTGTTATAACAAGCCCGTAGTGGCTTGCGAAAAAGGCGTTGTAGAAGAGGTGGTAGATTACGTTGAGGACAATGCCATCGGTGAGGTAAATTTGGAACATAACTGGGGCAACACCATAATAATAAAACACAACCCCTACGTGTACTCCAAGATAAGCCATCTTAAAAAAGATAGTATCACGGTAAAAAAAGGTGATGCCGTTACCTTTGGTCAAACCATTGCAAAGTGCGGAAATTCGGGTCGTTCGCCTTATCCCCACCTCCATTTTCAGTTGCAGTCGTACCCCTATATCGGATCCGAAACGCTCCATCACCCCATCAGTAATTATTTGCTAAACAAAAGTGGGAAACAATCCCTGGCCAATTATCAGGTACCTGCGCAAGGCGACATGATATCGAATGCCGAAACCAATGCGCTTCTGGATAAAGCTTTCCACTTTGTACCAGGACAAAGCCTAAGGTTTACAGTTAGCGGGCATAAAAAGGTTGCAGAGATAACATGGCATGTGAATATCACCCCCGACAACCAAACATATTTAACGTGCTTGAAAAGTAAATCGAAAGCTTACTTTGTTTCTGGAGAAAACCTGTTTTATTTCACCCATTTTGAGGGTAAAAAAGGTTCGTTGCTGCATCACCTTTACTTGGGAGTTTTTAAAGTGCAAATGAGCTTTTATACACACAGTCAAGTAAACGACCACATACCTTTACATCAATATTTTCCGAAAAGATATCGTTGGCCGCTCGATTTTATAAGTCCGTTTGTTCAATTGGCAAAATCACTATATAAGCTAAACTATCAAAGTATCGATGATGTGTTTTCTCCATCAAAAATTGAATTACAATCCGAAACCAGCAATATATTCATTGGCAAAATGCTGAACAAAAACAACTACATTATTAAAATCAATATACATGGGATAGATGAATTTACCATTTTGCAAGCAAACAATCCTGTTTCACTTAAACGCACTTTCCATGATGAAAACAAATAATACAAAAAGAATGAACCTATGGCGCTTAATGTTATCTATGCTTATCATTTTGACGGTGTCCATTACCCATATCAACGGACAGGCTAAGGGGCAAAAAAAAACTTTTCAGGAGGTTGATGCCAGCACCTACAGCCTATACATGAAAGGAGATTGGCACGCATTAATACAGGAGGGAGCCACTGCTTTACAATCGGGTACCGACTATTTTTATTTAAGGATGCGCATAGCCTATGCTTATTTTAAACTAGGCAGATACCGAAATGCTATTCCTCATTACAAAAAAGCATTGGAGTTTAATAGTCACGACGTCGACGCGCAATACTTTCTGATGCTTTGCTATGAATATACGGGCAGGAACAACGAGGCTTTAAAGTTCTCGTCAAAAATACCTGAGAAAGCTCTACCCAATGTTGCCAACAAATTTAATAATGACATTTTAAAAGCGGGAATCCTATATTCGTATGCAATAGCCAATAACAATAAGGCTAAAAAAGAGATTGCGTCAAATGACGACTTATCTACCTATGGCATTCAAAAAGCCACCAATAATTTGCACAATACCAATGCCTTTTTATCACATAAGCTGGGTCGTTCCATCATTGTTAACCACTCGGTGGAATACATGAACAAAAGCGATTACGACTATTTAACTGGTGGCGGAGGGTTTAAAGTAACCCGCGATCAACCCATGCATCAATGGCTCTATGGACTTAACATGCAGATAACGCCAAAGGGTGGATTCTCCATTATACCAGGAATAAACTACCTGAACATTAAAGTGCCATTTAGCGATGTAAGCATCTCCGATTTTAAAACAAGCACAGTTTTATACAGTTTGCGGATTCAACAGGAGCTTACGAAATTTAAAGTCGGCACATCACTTTTTAGCGGGGAGCTAAACCATATCAACATCCTGCAAACGGGAGCTCATGTTACCTGGTATCCCAAATCAAACCTAAATTTATATTACGCATTTGATGGATATTGGCAACAACAAAAACATGAAGAGGAAAAAGAAAGCAATTTTATCCATAAACACACCATCGGCTTTAGAATGACCGATTTTTGGTGGACCGAAACATCGGTTTTACTTCCGGAAGTCATTAATTTTTATGATTTTAGTAATGGGGCTCTCTATAATAGTTTGGAAGGTACGAAAACAGCCATCAACTTAACCAATCTGTTTATAATAAAAAACACTAAACTATCTTTTATGGCCGGGGCTTCATTCACCAAAAATATTTCAAAGTTTGTTCCGAGCGAAAATCCTTTGTCAACATCTAATCCGGTTTCATACAATAAAATTATACTAACAGGAGGTATCATATGGAAACTTTAAAAACATTACTTTTGAGTCTATTGCTGACCCTTATGGTTACGGCTGTCCACGGTCAGAATGGTAATTACATAAAGCTGAGGGAAGCTTTTAAAACGAGCTACCAAAAGGAAGCATTCGAGAAATGGCAAGATGCCATAAATGCACTTGAATCGGTTTATACTGCCGACTCGTACGAGTGCAACCTGCGTTTAGGCTGGTTGTACTACTCGGCAGGCAACCAAACGGAATCGATGACGCATTACCAAAGAGCAGTGGAATTAAAGCCCTTTGCCATTGAAGCAAAATTTGGTCTCATCTACCCCATATATGCCATGGGCAACATGGAGGAGGTAAAAAAGCTTTATACCGAAATTTTGACCATAGCCCCCAATAACACGCAGGCTCTGTACCAATTAGGGTCGGTACATTTTTATCAACAGGAATACGAAAAAGCAAGCAAGCTATTTTCAAAAGTGGTGGATTTATTTCCGTTTAGCTACGACGCCCTTATTATGTTGGCTCATACCAATTTTCACTTAAAAAAGTATAGAGAAGCAAAGGTTCTCTACAACAAAGTGTTGTTGTATAATCCAGACGATGCAGCTGCCCTGGAAAGCTTGAGATTGTTGGAGTGAGTTATAATAGCTGGTGGCTAATGGCTGATAGCGGTTGCCATGGTTAGGGTTTACACGAGACCTGTTGGCGTCCTTGGACCCGACAGCGTCGAAAAACGGAGAGTGATGAGTTGAACCTCAGGGTACGACTTAGTTGGAGCTATAAATGTAGTGCCCCGGGTAGAAAGAATGGAATTAACCCCCATCCCTATGCCTGCGGCATAGTACTTCCCCCTCCTTCCAAAAAATAGGAAGGGGAAGAACTGATTTACAACGTAATTAAAATAACCTTAGGGGAAATGCTTTTCGCAACGATTCCCCTCCTTTTTAAGGAGAGCCTGTCCCGAACTTGTATTCGGGAGGTGGATGATATTGAGGTACGAAATATCAGACGGGGTGGTTTGAATCGTGAGGCTGGGAACGTGAGAGATGATGGAAATTAACCCCCATCCGTCTCTTAAATTAATCACTACTTAAATCTTTTTTTACCATCATGCAAAACAATAAAAAACAACAGCTTATCGAGAATACTATTTATGCTACTTTGTGGCTGTTGGTATTGTTAGTGGTTGTTTTTCTTTCGCAAAAAAACGATCGGGTCGATTGGGTAAAAGTATCACACGATACCATAGCCCTATTGCCGTTCTTTTTGGTTTTTATGGCCAATAACATTTTGCTTACCCCAAAGCTGTTGTTTGAAAAAAAATACCTGTGGTATTTTATAGCCACCACCGTATTAATTATTTTTGTGAGTCATCCCAAAGTTTCTATGTTATTGCAAGATTTACTGTCTGTGCAGCTTGGTGATATGAACTCTGGCTTGCCCTATCCCCGAAGAGGCCTCACTCTCCCTGGAGGCCCTCCACAAGGACTAAACCTTGAACAGCTCCGCCCAGGTATGGAGCCCCAAGCCAGGGGGCACTTTATCCGGTATATGAATAACATGTTAATATCCATACTAGTGATTGGATTTAACCTGGCCATTAAACAAACCGCACGCCTGATGAGAGAAGAGCGTATGCGCAACCTCCTTAACGAACAAAAATTACAGGCTGAGCTTTCATTTTTAAGGCATCAGATAAGTCCACACTTTTTAATGAATACGCTCAATAATATTCATGCTTTGGTAGAGATAGAACCCCAAATGGCCCAAAGTTCTATCGTGCGTTTGTCGCATATGCTTCGCTATCTTTTGTACGAAAAGGAGGATAAAAAAACTACATTAGCCAAAGAAATTGAGTTTATAAAAAGCTACAGCACTTTAATGCAGATGCGATACACAGATGATTTAGATATACGTCTGAATTTTCCAAAAGAAATACCAGACGTTTCGATACCGCCATTTATTTTCATTACTATTTTAGAGAATGCTTTTAAACATGGAGCTGCCGTTAACAAAAAATGTTTTATCCATTTAAGCATTGAGATACAGGGTAGATATTTGGTTTGCATTTGCAGCAACTGTAAACAAACCAAAACCAAAACCACAATTCTCGACCATGGAATTGGTTTGGAAAACACCCGTAAAAGACTGGATTTATATTATGACAAAGATTACATTTGGGATATTGCTGAAGCCCACGATAAATATACGAGTACATTAAAACTACCTATTTATGACCATTAAATGTATTGCTATTGATGACGAACCGTTGGCTTTGAGGCAGATTTCGAGCTATATTGAACGCACTCCCTCGCTGGAGCTGGTGGCTTCGCTGAGCAATGCATCGGATGCATACCAACTATTGGAAAGTAAAGAAGTGGATTTATTATTTTTAGATATTGACATGCCCGAGCTTTCGGGGATGGATTTTGCCAAGTCGTTAAGCCAGAACATTGGGATTATTTTTACTACAGCCTACGCCGAGTATGCCGTTGAGGGCTTTAAAGTAAATGCCATCGATTATATATTAAAACCCATTGGCTACGACAGCTTTATGGCCGCCGTACAAAAAGCAAAAAAACGACTAGTACAATACAAAACTGCTCCTGAGGAAATAGATGGTAACAACGATTATTTGTTTATCAAATCGGAATACAAAATAATACGTATAGAGTTAAGCAATATAACATACATAGAAGGCATGCGCGAATATGTAAGCATACACCGGAGCGGGCAAAAACCACTTATCACCCTATTGAGCTTTAAAAAACTGATGGAGAAACTGCCCCACGATAATTTTATGCGGATTCATCGTTCCTACATCGTCAATCTAAAAAAGATAAGCACCATCGAACGAATGCGCATCATTTTTGAAGATGATGTCCGCATCCCAGTAAGCGATCAATACAAAGAAGCCTTTCAGAAATATGTGGATGAGCATTTTTTAATATAAGGCTTAGAAATGAAATATAGAGGTACTAAATAATCAATCAAATTATTTAATATTGCCGTTGGCTTTAGCCAACGGAAGGTAGAAATGTTGTGAATGGCTTTAGCCACATTTAGCCCGTTTGGTTTGATACAAATAAATGTGGCTAAAGCCAACAGATGCA
>JAGXIP010000085.1 GCA_024635585.1 Saccharicrinis sp.
ATTTGATATTCCGGCATTGGCTTTTGATTTTGCATCAATGAGTTGATTAACCAGGCTATTATCCGGTGCAGCTGCTCTAACCACATTCAAAATACTGTCGATACCCAAGGACTTATCCATGTTTTTGGCAATGTCAATCATTGATTGTGGGGTTATCTGATTCCCAGCTGCGGGACTTGTGCCAATGGGTGTAAGCTTTTTAGCACGTCGTTCGGTACGTCGCTCCACACGGGCGGCTTTGCGTTCGTCTCTTGTATTTGCTCCACCTTCTGCGCCTTCATCTTTGCGGCTTAAAAGCTTAAATACACCGCGCTTTGTACCATCACTTTTGTGGACAATTTTCTTGATGGCTTTTCCACCTATTTTCTTGATTAATTTTCCGGCTGTTTTAACGGCTCCCCAAATCTTTTTAAGGAAACCAAGGCCGTTTAGTCCTTGCAAACCATTAAGGCCATTTAAACCGCCCATTGGTGCACGTTCAAAATAGTCCAAGCCGTCAAAAAACACCACGTTGCTATGTGGGAATGCGGCAGCTTCGTCCGAGTAATAGAGGCTTTGCGAATTGGCGCTCCCATGCAAACCATTCAAGGAAGCAGAGGGGATGCCATTCAGGTATTTGATTGGTTGCATAAATAAGTCGTATTTGCCTGTGAAGGGATGTTCTTCGTTAAATGTGTCCAGTACCGGGTCAACCGTGTAGTAATTGCTTTGCAACGATGATTGTCGCCCGTCTTTTGGCACTACCACATACACATGCTGAAAATGGGGCTTGCCGCCTATTTTGACCATGCGCAATGCGAAGGGGATGTTTAGGTTTGAAAGGATAGAGCCAATAAATATGGAATAGCAATCACAATCAACGCCTGTGGTTCTGTCGCCCCAAGCACGTATCGGACGGCGAAGCTCTTCGTTAGCCGGATCATCCGGTTTATATTGGATATGCTGAAAAATAAAGTCGAAGATATTTTTTAGCGTAGCCTGTTGATTTTGGCCGCGCAACACCTGTGCTATTTGTTTGGTATCGGAAAGGGTGTTTTTGATAATGTCGGCCATGAACTCAATTGTTTCGTTCGTGGTTCCGGCATAGGTTAGGTATTTGTCAGCGCGTTTTGGAGGACTAAAATACCTATTGTACTGCGCACCGCTTTTAATATTGCGCTTTCCGCTGGCCACAAGACCAAGGCCGTTTAAATACTTTATTGGATTCATGCTTCTGTATTTTGGATTAAAGTGAATTCTTGTCCGTTAACAGTTGCTGTAATCACAATTTTAAACTTGCGCTGTTTGTCGGTGATAATTGCGTTGTTGTTTATCACATCAAAGGTTGATGCCTTTAATTTTATGTTGGGAATTGCGATAGTGCCCTTTGCCTTGAGTGTAAATGGTGTATTTAATGTGGCAGTGGCCAATGGCGAAGGTGATCCGTTTTTGATGTAATAGATATCGGCTTTTAGCCTGGTGCATGTGGCCCTTAAGGAGCTGAGATTGGTGACGGCTGCTGTTAAACTTAATTCAACACCGGAGAAGTTTACGCTGTGAACCTTAAATCCGCTTATTGCAATGGAGAAATTATCCTTTACAAATTGGATAGCCTGGGGAATGGCTTTTTTGGTGACGTAAGTGTAAACCACTATACCGCCTATGAGCAAACCTGTTATGATGAGTGATTTTTTCATGCAACAAACTTACATCTGCCGCAAATTGCACCTTCGTCATTTTTCGCTATCCTTCGCTATGCTTGATTATTTTGATCTATTTTTCGCCATTTTGTAACATTTTTAGCGTTTTTATGTAAAAAATAATTAGTAATCTTGCAGCGATTGATCTGATTGGTTGTAGAGTATGAATTTTAACAGAAAAATAAATTCAATGCAATCAAATGAAACGGTAGATTTGATACCTAAAACTAAAAAGGAACTGGCACATGAGTATCAATATTGTCCTGCAACCATAGCCAAAATGTGCAGGAACATTGGAATTTTTACTTGCGCAACATTGACCATTGCCGAAGTGAGTGCGTTTTACATGCATTATCAACCCCCACGGAGAAATGTGCCAATTGTTGTTTTCTTAGAACAAAAAAAGCCTGCCTCATAAGGCAAGCTTTTTTTGTATTGGCACGTGTAGATTTGTTTTTTAATTTTCTTTCTGCTTTTTAAGTTTTACACTTAATTTCAATGGCTCTAAAAATTCGTTAATCCAAGTTATTTTACTCTCCAGGGTTCTTAACTTACTACCGAAGTCTTTATACCTGTAGTTCATTTCCTCGCAAAACTTTTCTTTAGTAAGGTATCTTTCCTTTATTTCTCGCTCAACTATTTCTGTGTAGTTCATTTCAAATTACCTTTACGTTCTATTACTTTGCCCGTGAAGTCTAAGCACTCCTTGGCTATCTTGATTGTATCGTTATCCACCTCTTCATCCATTGGATAATATACATGGTAAGGTGTTCCGTCACTTGTTAGCATCCTTCTCTCATAGAAATAAGTGGTATCATCATCGTAAACACTATCTAAATGCTCGGTAAATTCATCTTCATCATCTTCCATATACCCACCTTCTACAAATGGGGTGAACTCCAACATGATGTAGCTTGCAACGAGGTTCCAATGTGCTAAGCTTTTTAATGTCTCAAAGTCCACGGTTTGCCCGTACATTGTTTCGTTGAATAGGAATCCTGTATCTTCTTCGTTATCCGTTTCCTCGATGGAATGAACCCCTTGTTTACAATCAAGGCTGGCGTGTTGTACTTTCCAAATGATCTCGAATTTTTTGTCTGTTGCTTTCATGATATTTTAGTTTGATTATGGTTTATTTAACACTATCAGCGTAATCCCTTATTGCACTCTCAACATCTCTTACATCGCTCATGTATATCTGATTATCATCCTCGTAATTGTACATGCTTTCATGTATCTGCACGGCCACAGCTTCTATATTATCCTCGTTCAATTCACTCCATTCTTTAATAATCGTTTGCTCTTCAAGTAATGTTGTGAAGTCTGACCCATCAATATTGTAGAAACTAATATCCATCTGTCTATCCCTTATCTTACCCTCTAGCTCTCCAATCCTTCTCTCCATTTCTTCGCTTTTCTCACAGCCTACCCAATTAGAGCCGTTCCATTTAGTCTCCCACGATATTTTACCTACTTCCTCATATATCTCCTTAACCATTTCAACTGTTAGTCTATTTGTGTCAAACTCTACCGAAGTGCCGTGCCATACTCCACCATCAATACCGCTAGTTGTAGAGTTTCCTATATGAGCTGTACCATCGTTTTTGATTGATAATGTAGGCATGTAATGAGCACTTCTAATGCGGCAATAGCTATCTGAAATAGTTATTTCCAACATATCATAGTTGAAGTTCTCCCGGATGAAGCTTTCTATTTCTGCCTCTAGTTCTTTTCTTCGTTTAGGGTTGTTCTCAAACTCTTCGATTTCCTCATGTGATAGGAACCATAGATAGCCATTATCCCCGGCTTGAGCCTCTCGGATTAAGTGATCAGCAACATTGCCGTTAATATACTCTGTGCTGTCTGATACGTGTTGCTCTGTTAATTGTAAGATTGCGCTTTTCATGTCTTTTGGTATTTTAGTTTGTCGCTGCCGGGTTTATTCCCAACTGCTTTGCAAACATCGGGAATAATTTCCGAACCTGCAAATAAAATCCGATATTTTTTCGGATTATTTTTTATTTTAACAAAAAAAGCCTGCCTCATAAGGCAAGTTTTTTTTGTTTGAATGATGGTGTGATGTGAATATGTATGTGCTATCCGTTATAAAAAAGGACGAACAAACGTCATTATTTCATTGTAGCGTTTTTTGCCTAAATGTCTAAGCTTACACAATGCGTAAACATTACCCGTTTCGTTTATCAACTTAACAACATCACTTATGTATCTTATTTCCAATTTCCTTTTTTTCACCCATTCGTATTGATTGTGTTTTATCAATGCATTTTTACTACCATTAGATAATACGGTCAATAAATCTAAGTCCCCTGACTCAAATCTTTCTATTATAGCTTGTTGTTGCTTTTCGTATAATTCTACTATTTTTTTTGAATCTAAATATTCTTTTTCAGTTACATTGTTGATGAAATCATAGTTTATAACACTTGGTTTATTTAACGTTGTTTGAGTGGCAAATTTCTGACTATTTGTAAATAGATAGTCAATTTCTTTCTGCGTAAGTTGTTTATCGTGTCTCCCAACTGTAATTGTTGCAATTGCATTTGGATAGTCCTTTATTTCAGCTTTTGTAATCTTTTTTAAGTGTATCATGCTCATAGGTTATGCATTTTCTCTATGTGACTTATTTCTACATGCATCGCTGCAAAACCTTGCTTTTGGTTTGGCAGGTATAAAAGGTTTGGCGCAATAATCGCAGTTTTTTTCGGGAGAGCTTACCGGAGCGTGCTCAATTATTTCCTTGGAGGTGGTTTTAAAGTGCTTTGCAACGTTATTAATTTCTCGTATCGTTGCGCCCGCTAACCCGTTCAAAATTGCATTTGTGCGCTTTTCGCTCATTACAGTCGAAAAAAAAGCAGCATCCAGCTTTCCGGATTGCTGCTTTTGTACTAAAAATGGTTGTAAATGCGACCTCATTTATTCCTCCGTTTCTTCCGGCATTTCCGCACCATCCTCAAAATATAACATGAGGTGTGCCAAACCTACCATAGCCTGTGGTGTTACTATTTTACCGGGATAGGCAGCTTGTAGAATATTGTCTGCATCGGATAACAAATCGTGCATTGTTTCCGGGTCGCTTATGAAATCTGATTTTTCAAGCGCTTTTTTCAAGTTTTCTTTGTTCATTGTTTTATTTATAATTATTGGTGATTGACGTCGTTTTTGGGTTCTCGAGATAAAAGATCCTTTCCCGGAATCGTGTTTTTGACGTCGTTTTTCGCTACTGAAGCTTGGGATATCGCCTCCAGGCTAAATTATTTGACGTCGAATTAAACGTTTTCTATTTCTATTTTAATACGATGGCCAATACTTGCGATTATCAATTTACGTAGTGAAGGATGGTGGCCGCATATGCCGCAATCTGAATTTACTTCCCTAAAAATATATCCTTTTGGTTCTTTCTTTACTCGCCATTCGGGATAGTATTCTCCTTTTTCGGCAATTATGCCATCAATTACCTTGGTACTAATGCTGGATGTAGGGAATATGCTTTTTGCCACAATACTATCCATGTTTGCAAGGGATATATGTTGGCCGCCTACTAACGAAACTTTTAATTTTATCTCCATAACTACACTTTATTTAAACATTCGTTAACTGCTTCATTTAATGCTACTCTATCGTTATTGTTGCGCTGTAATTGCCTCAATAGCTGATGCATCTTATCAATTTCATTTTGCTGATTAAGGTTCTTTTTAATCAAGGTATTTTTATCGGCAGTAAGGTTGGTAATTGCCATCGGCAGTATTTTAACAGCTTCCTTAATGCAGGTATCTATAAATTTTGTGAGTGTAATATTTTGGCCGTACCTGTCATAATAGGCCTTCATACCTTGCTCAATGATGGCTTTGGTGTGCCTATCGTAATAGTATGAGGTTTTATGCTTTTCCATCTTGACATTCATTTATTAATCAATTAAATTGCGGTGTGATTTTGGGTATCACGTACCCGTTTGGTAATATAAAGGGGGGCGATAGGGGTATCGCCCCCCTGATTGATTGATCGGTACTATTTAGCAGCTAACTACTCTCCTGTTTCAACGGGGGAGTAGTGGTTGACTAATTTTACTGCTACTCTAATGGCTCTTTTAACCAGGTCGTCTTCAGATATCGCATTGTGCGAAGGATTGGCCAATAGGCCTTGAATTGCTTGGCCTACAAAATAGCCTTCCATTTCTGCGCGTTCGGCAGTTTTTTGCTCTTGATTGTCCATAATAGTTGAATGTTTAAATGATGAATAAATGATAGATGAAATTTATCAGTGTCAACACGGCCAGTGGAACACCGATAAATATTTTAACAGCTTTGCTGTGCACCCTATAAAGGCGTGAGTTTTCGTCGAACAAATCGTAAAAAAAATTACTACATTTGCATTTCAAGGTTTGCATTTTCATGGTTTTAAAGATTATGAATGTGAATATTTAGGGTGCGTGGTGGTGACATGCACCCTTTTATTTTTTATAAAATCCGCGCGATGGACTGTGATGTGCGAGCACCTGGTCATTAATCCTATCGTAAAATATGGCTGTTCGGTAATTTTTCTTCATTTCCTGTTCGCACACTCTTTTAAGCATAGCGCTTATAATAAAATCAAAGCTTCCTTTGTCCTCGTTTTGAGTAGATTCATAAGTGGAGCGCTGATTTGCTTTGTCGTAAATAGTAAGCTTTATTTTTGCCGGGTTTGGTTCTGATTTAGGCATGTTATCAATCCGAAATAATTCTTTATCGGTTTGGTTGTTGTAAAAAATAGCCAGCTTAAAGCCTTTATTTTTCTTTGGATTATGCAATAAGCGCTCCTTCATGCCGTCTGCAATGGCTGTTAGGTTGTATTTTAACTTCTTTTCTTGCTTAAAAAATGAGTAACTGTCCTTTTTAGCATCAGAACTATCAATAACATAGAGATGCACCAGGCTTTTTTCGGAACACCAAAGTTTTTCTTTTTCTTTTTTAGTTTTCATGTAATTTGCTTTATATGTGGTGAATATGAATATTTATACAAGTTCCATTACTTGAATTCGCTTGATGAATTCGGGCAATAAATGCGGATAAGTGTTCTTTAAATCTTCGGTTTTGCGTACAAAATTCGCCGATGTTGGCGCGGCTTTGTAGTTGTTGACGGCTTTTTGCAGTACTTCGCCATCTTTTAAGCTCTTGTAAGTCGCTAATCGCTTCCTGAATCGCTCCTGATGTTCACCTTCTGAACGTTTTATCCAGTTTAGGGTGTTCGCAAATCCCTTTTTGTTGCTCACATTCAGGTATTTTTGCGGATACCAGTTGCTAAAATCCCACTTGTGTCGGTCGATATGACGTTTTGCCGCATTTACGCGCCATTTGTAGCGTTCGGAAAGGAATTTGCCATGTTCGGAATCGGTTACTGTGGAGAAATAAACGGTTTCGAGGTATTCGATAGCTCCAGCGCGTTCTTCCGGGAATATGTTGTGCTTTGTAAACAGAAATTGAATCATAAAAATGTACAAATCAACCGCTAAGCCTCTACGTAAAGCCGCCAAATCCTGCGTGGCTTTTGAGTATTTTGAGCGCAATACACCGTGAATGGCAGGCTTATCCACCCTATTTGGTATTTTTTCCGGGGCTGGCTCAAAATTTTCTTTTTTTCTTGCGTTTTCCCTTGCGTTTTCCATCGGTTTTTTGGAAGGGGTGGAATCTAGTAAAGGTACTTGGCGGTTTACCTGATCAGTGCTGTAAGTCGTCGGTATTATTTGTGAGTTATCAACATCCCTTATTTCATTTCTTTTGGAATCTAGTAAGGTACTGACACTAGATACACCTCTGCAATTTGCATTTTTTTCCTTCTGGAACCCCTGCTTTTCCGTTTCGTCCAAATATGGGGAGGTAGGTATATATTCCGAATTTCCGTAGTCGTATATCAATAAAAAATCAGGGTTTAGGAGTATCTCATTCCATCGCTTTTCGCGGCCAATTAAGCGCATGAAGTCGTTAGGGCACGTTGTTATTATATTTGCTTCTTCCAGTCGATTTAAGTGCCTCTTTACGCTTCCTGGGGAGGTGTGAAGAATGCGCGCTATGAGTTGTTTTCGTGCGCCTTTGATGAGTAACCATTGTGTGCTTTCGACATATGCCAGTTGCGGCATATCCTTAAGCTCTTTATTGTTTTTGCGTATGGAACGTGCCGCAAAGTGAATTAGGCGGTAATACACGTTCATATGTGCAGCTTTTAAGTTGGTGCTACACGCTAAGTCATCCTGATCATTATACTTATCGGTGAAATTACGCCATAATCGGGTGTAATCGCTCCAAAAATAATCGCTAGTTTTTAAATACGGTGCTTCTAATTTCATTTTTTGTGATTTTGGGCATTGATTGTTGCAATCTTATATAAGGGCAGGTGCAGTGCGAACACGTACACCTGCCCCGGTCACTTGGATTGGGGTCTAGATAATACCAATTTGGACATACCAGCCGAGACTGCGCACCTGATTCCCTAAATTGATCAGCCTGGGGTTAAGCTGCAATTCGTAGGGTATCGCCACCGTTTTGTGTGTGTAATTTACTTTGCTTCCATACGTTTGCAGGTCAAAAAGCAAGTATTTTACGTGCATTGGCAGCTCATTGGCCGCTGTTTGCTGTGGGGCTTGTGCGTTCATAATCAGTATGTTTTGGGTATTTGTTGCGCTTTTTATATGTTTTTTTGTTGTGAATGCACCGGGAGCAACGTTTTGCATCCCGGTACTTTCTCTTTTTTAGCCCAAAAACATAAAAAAGGCGTTCAATTTCTTTTATAGTATTCCAATTTCTTGTAAAATTTTTATTGACAGGGCAAAGCCCGTAACAACCAAAACCACTGTGGATACTGCCATAAATGGCCAATACTCGCGGTCTATTTTGCGAATGTTATCCTGGTAATGGTTCTCTACTTCTTCAATGGTTTTAAAACTGTTGTTTCTCATTGCTCTATTAATGTAATAATTGCGCGTTCCTTGCACGTTCGTTGCCCGTCCATGTGCGTTAATTATCAGGTACTTACTATTTTTTATAAAATGGTTCAAATTGCACGTTCGTTGTGCGCTCGTTGCGCGTTGTTTTGGTGGTAATATCGGTTACCGCTTTTACTTAACATTTTATTATATTGCGGGCACAAAAAAACCGCACCGGGATAGCAGTCCCATATTGGTGCGGTTACTCACAAAAAAACTATTTATAATGACTGAAAAAAAAGCGCCCAAAGATGTTTTAGGCATACTTGAAAATGACAAGAATGCCGCCACTTTTTTAAGAGCAATATTAAAATCTTCGGACAATGGTTTAGAGCTGTTTGCCCATTTTGACAGCGAAGAGGATAATATTGTACGTGCAAATAAGGTTAAAATAGCATTGTTACATTTAGGCTTAATAAGGCCTGTGCAAAGCTCAAGGGAACTATTGTTTACCTTAACCCTAAAAGGGCTGATGATTGCAAAAGAACACGAACTTCGCGATAGGATTAAGTTGCTTCGTCCATTGGTTAACGAACTTGAATAGCGGTTGTATGGCATAGCGTTCGTCATTTTTGAAAACATTTAGGGTGACGGAGGATTTTTAATATAAATTCTTCGTCATTTATTAACTCTTGGTTGTCTGTTTTGAAATAAACATTGTCGTATCTGCTTGTGCCATTCTTATAGTTGGATATTTCCATTTTCTTTTCGATGAAATTGTAACGTAAATATCTTTTGTCGTCAAAATCAACATAAACTTCAAAGTCAATATAGTGGATTTGGTCTTTTGGATATTCGTTAATGCGTGCATTATAAGGCTTGTCCGGGAACGCTTCTTTTATTCGTCTTTCTAAATCTTCTACTTGCATATCAAATTGTTTTATAAATTTTTACTTTTTTGCTCGCTCGTTGCGCGTTCATTGCACGCTCATGTGCGTTCAGTTTCAATTGATTAACTTTTTGTAAAAAAACGCTCCGTTGCGCGCTATTTTTATTTTATATTTGGTGCCATAAAAAAACCGCACCGGGGTAGGAGCCCCATAGTGGTGCGGTTTTCCTCACTCAAAAAATGATTGTATATGCCTGAATTATCTGCGGACGAAAACAACCGTTTGCGCTCAAAGGCTAAGCTTGAGCTAATTGAACGCTTAAAAGCATTAGACCTTGACGAAAACCAAATAATTGATTTAAATGCCGTTGCAAACGGCGAACCTACACAAAGTACAATACTGAAAATGGTTTTTGATTTTCTCAAAAACGCCACTAATCCTGTGGCGCAAATGTGGTATAAAGGTGGTGTGCTTGCCATATTTCTTATTGTTATTGTTGTTATTTCATGTAATTATCCTGATTCTGAAAAGCAGGTTTGGACTCTTGTTGGTACACTGATGGGCTTTGTGTTTGGCCAGAACTCGAAGATTCTAAACATTTGATTTTGTAGCTATAAACCATGATGGAAATAAATACAGCAAAAAATAAAATCATTGCTGCTATTATACGCCCTGTAATATGGTCTAACTTCGAGCTTTCTAGTTTATATTTCCGTTCGCTTTCTGTCGTATCAAAATATCCCATTTTGCGCTATTCTTTCAAGTATTTTAAAAAATCTTCCGGAGTTAGTTTCTTCGCATCAACGCCTTTATATATTTTTCTAAATTCATCTTCCTTTGCTTCGGCTGCTTCGAGCTTGTCTAAAACGGTTTTGTAAATTTTATTTGATTCCTCATTTATGCAAGGCACAAACTGACTTGTTATAAAATTCATGTGTGCCATGTTGCGCCTTAGAATAAGTACCCATTCTATAAAGGTTATTTGATTATATTGCGTAAAATCGTACTCGTTATCTGTAATTCCATTAAGACAACTTGTTATCATCTTAACGTTAACGCTAATAGCTACAGCTCCCTCAAACAGCTTAAACACACTGTCATCAATGTGTTGCTGCATTTCTTTTTCTCTCTTTTTTTGTTCGCTCATCTCTTAGTAATTGTAGTCATTTGTGTTGATAATTATAAAATAAACTTTATCTTTACGACATTAATACATAAGCATTCTTTGTTATTCGATTGCAATGATAAAGTATATTTTAGGATATTGCAAGCGATAATCAAAATTATTTAAATTATATTATATGGATACATTTGGTAAACGGTTTGATTATTACATCAAACAATCTGATTACAAGAGCTATGCGAGCTTTGCAAGAGATGTTGGTGTTTCTGTTGTCACAATTAGCAACATTAAAGACAAAAATTCTCCTACAACTACGGATAAGATATCCAAGATGGTTGAACTTTTGCGCCAACATGGTGTAGATGTGAATTATAATTGGCTTCTGCATGGAATTGGAGAATCTACAATGGATCATGAACTAAAGCAAGCGAAGCGCAATGAGTCATTTTATAGAAAAAAATATTTCGATGCGAAAAGTGGTTTGGACGCTTTAGTAAAGGACTGCAGTAACCAGGAAAATCCTCGGGCAACCAGTAAATATGTTAACCATCAATACCGTTTACGCATATGAAAAGGTTACTTGTTCGGTTACTTAGCATTTTAAGTAAGATGCAACGGATTATCAATTAAAGCTTTGTGGCAATGGGTTCAAGTCCCGCCTCGAGTACAGGTAGAAGATACAAATCATAGCAAAAGCGCTTAAAACCAATGTTTTAAGCGCTTTTTTATTTTCGGTAAAACCCTTAAAAAAGCATCAAAACAGGCCTTAAAAGGGACTTTACCGAGACCTATGTTTCTATTTAACCGCAGGGTCTCGCTAAATTGATAACCCACTGAAGAACAGCGTGTAATTTGACTCATTTTGATATTATTTGAACTTGGTTTTTGATAGAAATCGCCTTAATTTAACAATAAGCGCGAGACCTATAAGAGACCTTTAAAATTTATTGAAATATTAGAGAGGTATTTGGATTACCCCCAAGCTCTTTTGAAGGGTCGTGTTTTACCAGTTCTGTCAAATCAGAAATTAAACAGCTATTTGAAAGAAATAGCTGAGATATGCG
>JAGXIP010000086.1 GCA_024635585.1 Saccharicrinis sp.
AGCCTCTTGACTGGCAACTTCCTCAACAGTTTCTACATCTTGTGCAACAGTTTCGTCCTGTGCATAAATTGTTGATGCTCCAAGAGTCATCATTCCGAAAACTGCAAAAAACGCAAATAGCTTTTTCATAGTCTGTAATAATTTTTTAATTTGCATTAGTTTGTTAATTAAATACTATAGTTTAAATACCCAATTATGTTTTATGGCATTAAACAAATTAATAATAAAAATTCTTTGATTTTCAGGTGTGCAAAATACAAAAAAAACAGGAAATACAAACTGTTTAAAGGTAGATTTCGCCTTTTAATGATTTATTTAATCCTATTTTGACCTCATCGGTATGTATTGTATTACCTAATAAGTACATAAGTTTGGTAATTGCGGCCTCTGTTGTCATATCTCCACCATTATGCACGCCCATCTCTAACAGATAGATACCCGTTTGGTATCTTTCCATCGCCACACTTCCGGCAAGGCACTGCGTAACATTTAAAATAATGAGACCTCCGTGCACGGCATCCTTTATCATTTCTAAAAACTTTTTGTTTGTAGGGGCGTTTCCCGAGCCAAAAGTCTCCAAAACCAGCGCTTTTAAGCCAGGTGCTTTGAGAACAGCTTCGAGAAAGGTATAACTAATTCCGGGATATAGTTTTAACAAACCCACATTATTGTCCATTTTTTTTGCAAACGTAAATACTGCTCCTTCTTTGGCTTTTTGAATATAAGCATCATTATACTTTACATGCACGCCTACTTCGGCCAAAGGAGGATAATTATCGGAGCGGAAAGCCCTAAAATGTTCGGCGTTATATTTGGTGGTACGATTGCCCCTAAAAAGTTTATCCTGAAAAAAGATACACACCTCGGGTACTTTGGCCAAACCATTTTCGTAAGTAGATGCAATATCGAGTGCCGTGATCAAATTTTCTTTGCCATCGGTACGAATAGTGCTAAGAGGCAACTGGCTGCCGGTAAAAACAACAGGCTTACCCAAATTCTGAAGCATAAAGCTCAAGGCACTGGCGGTATATGCCATGGTGTCGGTACCGTGCAATACCACAAATCCATCATAGCGATTGTAATTATCTTCGATGATAGTACCCAATTTTACCCACACATCGGGGTTCATATCAGAGGAGTCGATGATAGGCTTAAACGAAGTGCTGTTTACATCAAAGTCGAAACGCTTTATTTCGGGTACTTTTTCTTCTATCAACGAAAAATCGAAAGATAACAGTGAATTGGTTTCCGGATCGATGGCCATACCAATTGTTCCTCCTGTGTATATTATAAGTACTTTTCGTTTCAAATAAATCCTCCCCGTTTTATTTAATAGATTATTAGACATTAGATAATAGACATTAGACTGTTTACAAAATGGTCTAATTCAATTGCTTATTGAATTTTGGCAATAAGTATCAATCATTTGATTATCAGTACATGACAAAAATTTAACGAACTATTACTATTTATAAAAAATTATAAATTAAAGAGCTGTTTGGCATTTTGGGTAGTTATACTTTCCACCTCTTGAACGTTTGTTTCAAACAGCTCGGCTAATTTAGCCGTCACATATTTAAGATATGCTGGCTCGTTCCTCTTGCCCCTAAAAGGCATTGGAGTTAAATATGGGGCATCGGTTTCTAAAACCAAATGATTTAAACCATGCTTTTTGATAACATCGCCTAAATTAGTGTTTTTAAATGTAAGCACCCCGCCAATACCCAATTTAAAACAGCCATAAGCCAATGCCTTTTGCGCTTGTTCAGCATTTCCAGAGAAACTATGAAACACGCCAGTTATGCCGTCAAGGTTTACCTTATCCAGTACCTGGAAAATTTCATCAAAGGCATCGCGAACATGCATCACTATTGGTAATCGATATTTTTTAGCCCAGGTAATCTGTGTTATAAAAGCATCTATCTGTTGGCTTAAAAATGTTTTATCCCAATATAAATCAATACCCACTTCGCCGATCGCACAAAACTTTCGTTTATCGAACCACGCTTCCATGATTTTTAATTGGTCTTTATAGTTTTCATCCACCGATGTTGGATGCAAGCCCATCATGGAAATACATTTCCCAGGATACTTATCCTCGATATCCAACATAGGGGTAATAGAGTCCACATCAATATTTGGCATTAATATACTATCTACTCCAACCTCAAATGCCCTTTGTATCATTGCATCTCTATCGTCGTTAAATTGTGTCGCGTAAATGTGTGAGTGGGTATCTATAATAGGCATAAAACAATAGGTTGTAAAAATAGAATCACAAAACTAATAATTTGACATGGCAAAAGCATCAAATGATCGAGAATAAATAATGAAAACTAAACATGACAAAGAAGTTCTTAATACAATGAGTAAAAATCCCAATAATAGAAATCAGAATTTATACAAATTTACCACAGAGCGCAACATTTTTAGGCCAAGCGACGGCAGCGGGATAATTCCGGAATGCCTGTCCGGATGTTTTCAGAATGGGTGCCCGAATGCTTCCAGAATATGCAGCGGGTTATGATTTACAATTTATAGGACTTAAAATAAAAGTCGCCCCCTGGGTTTAAAATACTATTCAATCTCCACATGAAGTCCCTACGTATCAATTCCTCCCCCAATCGGGGGAGATAGTGGGGGCTTTCCCCTACCTCACCTGCAACTCGTGCAATTTACTGTAGGTACCTCCTTTTTCAACCAGCTCGCTATGCGTTCCTTGCTCCACAATTTCACCTTCGCTAAACACACAAATCAAATCGGCATTGCGTATGGTCGAGAGCCTATGGGCAATCACAATCGAAGTACGCGAGCTCATGAGGTTTTCCAACGCTTCTTGCACCATTTGTTCCGATTCGGTATCTAGTGCTGAGGTGGCCTCGTCAAGAATAAGTATATCAGGATTTTTTAGCACTGCACGTGCAATACTGATGCGTTGTCGCTGACCTCCGGAGAGCTTCCCTCCCCTGTCGCCAACATACCCCTGATAACCGTCTTCATTAGCTATAATAAAATCGTGGGCATTCGCTACCATAGCTGCTTTTTCTACCTGCTCTTGCGTGGCGTTCTCCGCTCCAAAAGCGATATTATTATAAAATGTATCGTTAAAAAGTATCGCTTCTTGATTTACGTTGCCCATTAAACCACGTAAGTCGTGAACTTTTAAATCGCGAATGTCGATGCCGTCGATGCTAATACTGCCTTCCTGGATATCATGGAAACGGGGCAACAAGTCCACAAAAGTAGTTTTACCCGAACCCGACTGACCAACCAAAGCCACCATCTTACCTTTGGGAATGGTGAGTGAAACATTTTTTAAAACCTGATGCTCATTATATCCAAAACTCACGTTTTTGTACTCAATGGTATTTTTAAAAGAGCTGATATGCTGTGCACCATCCTGCTCCAGTATCTTGTTATCGGCGAGCAAAATCTTATCAATACGCTCCATGGCGGCCAAACCTTTTTGGATATTAAAGTAGGCAGTTGTAAAACTTTTTGCCGGATTAATTATCTGAAAAAATATTCCAATATAGGCAATAAATGCCGAGCCTTTTAACTCTGCCCCCGTCCCAGTAATCAGATAAACGCCAAACCATACCAACACCACCATCACAACAGTACCCAAAAACTCGCTCAATGGGTGTGCCATTACATATCGGCGCTGCAACTGATTCATATGATTGCGGTATGCCTCTACCTCTTTCCCAAATCTATTTTTCATGGTGCCTTCTGCATTAAAGGCTTTGATAATGCGCAAACCGCCCAACGATTCCTCAATAATGCCCAATAGATCGCCCATTTTGCTTTGTGTGAGCCGCGACTTTTGCTTCAACGACTTGCCTGTTCTGCCTATAATCCAACCCGTAATTGGTAACATAACAAAAACAAACAAAGTAAGTGGAACACTAATAGCCATCATAAACCCCACATAAATAAGAATTTGAATTGGGTTTTTAAACATCATATCTATCGATGCCATGATGGATACCTCAACCTCCACTACATCACCCGTTGCGCGCGACATAACATCACCCTTTCGCTCGTCGGAATAAAAAGACAAGGGTAACACCATCAGTTTATCAAAAATTTGTTTGCGGATATCCCTAACTACGCCATTTCGGATACCAATCATTTGGTGTGAAGCCAAAAAACTAAAAGCCACTTTAAAAAAAGTAGTTATCAACATTAGCATCCCAACAAAGGGCATTACTACAGCCACGCCATACTGTTGTTTTACTAAAGTAATGTAGTAATACAAATTATTTTGCAAGGCATCCTTCGTTAAGCCCCATTCCACCATGGAGTAAACCTCATTGGTTGTTTGAAACAACACATCCAACATTGGAATCATAAAAAGCATAGCTATACCCCCAAAAATGGAATGCAGTATATTAAAGCCAATGCTTGCTCCCAGATAACTTTTATATGGCGGAATAAAACGACGTAAAATTTTAAAAAACTCCTTCATGTTTACCTTAAAAATATAATTCTAAAAAAAATCAGCCGCAAGGTAATGTTGTGCAAGCTGATTTAAAAAAATAATGTTCCGAAACGGTTAAATTCCTGTATAAGATTGCGGAGAGATGCATCGAAGTTCATCTTTAATTTCTTCTGACACATTTAATTCATTGATAAACTCAGCAATTGTTTTGGCATTGATACCCTCGTTAGTACGTGTAAGTGTTTTAAGTGCCTCGTATGGATTAGGATATGCCTCGCGTCTTAATATGGTTTGAATACCTTCGGCTACCACAGCCCAGTTATTCTCCAAATCACGTTCGATAGCTACTCGATTGAGCAATAATTTCCCCAAGCCTTTTTGTAGCGATTTAATGGCAATAACAGTATGAGCAAGCGGCACGCCAATGTTACGCAGTACGGTTGAGTCGGTGAGGTCGCGTTGTAACCTCGAAACCGGCAATTTGGCCGACAGGTGCTCAAAGATACAGTTTGCTATACCTAAGTTTCCTTCGGCATTTTCAAAGTCGATGGGATTAACTTTGTGCGGCATGGCGCTAGAACCTACTTCACCTTTTTTTATGCTTTGCTTAAAGTACTCCATCATAATGTAAGTCCAAAAATCTCTGGAAAGATCCAACATGATGGTATTCAAACGTTTTATATTATCAAAGATGGCAGCAAGGTTATCGTAGTTCGAAATCTGCGTGGTGTATTGTTCGCGGTCGAGCTTTAATATGTCGTTTACAAAGTGGTTTCCAAAATCAGCCCAATCAATATTGGGATAAGCCACTTTATGCGCATTAAAATTACCTGTTGCCCCACCAAACTTAGCAGAACAAGGTACCCCTTTTAATAGGAACAGTTGTTTTTTTAAACGTTCTACAAACACCATTATCTCTTTGCCCAAACGTGTTGGTGAAGCAGGCTGTCCGTGGGTTTTAGCAAGCATCGAAATGTCTTTCCAATCTTCCGCAAGGCCGGCCAATTGGTCTATCAACTCCTCCAACATGGGATAATACATATCGTTAACCGCATCTTTTAGCGATAACGGAATAGCCGTGTTGTTAATATCTTGTGAGGTAAGCCCAAAGTGGATAAACTCTTTATACTCCTCCAGTTTGAGCACATCAAATTTTTCTTTGATAAAATACTCAACGGCCTTCACATCATGATTGGTAACGCTTTCAATTTCCTTGATACGCTCGGCATCTTCCAATTGAAATTCCTTATAAATATTACGCAGGGCTTTATAT
>JAGXIP010000006.1 GCA_024635585.1 Saccharicrinis sp.
ACCCAAAGGTGTTCTGGTTTTCTGGGAAGGAGTATTTGGTTTCTTTGTAAACACTTTCCAATTAATGGGAGCTAAAATCCGAAGTATAGTTGCAGATATACCTATTATAGGTAAAGCGATTGACAAGGATAAAGCCATAAAGGATGCCGAGGAAGCAGCCACTGGTGTGGCTAATGCGCTTGGTAAAATGGCCACTGGAGCCCTACAAGGAATCACCGGACTGGATGAAGGTCAGCAAAAGGCGTTAGTAAGTGGGGTTATAGAGGTAGGTAAAAAGGTTGGTGAAGGGTACTCTAATGGCGTTAAGCAGGGGACTGATGAAAACTTATTTCAGGACTCGATAAACAAAGAATTAGTTGCCCGTCAAAATCTTGAGAACGAAATAAGTGCTCTTATTCTCAAGTCCCGTGACAAAGAAAAATACAGCGCAAAGGAACGACTCGACTTCATAGAACAAGCTAAGAAGAAAAACGAGGAAATGTACGCAGGTCAGAAAGCTCTTAAAGAGGAAGAGTTAAGACTACTTGAGCAGGGTATGGTGCTTGGCGAGAACTCTCAAACTGACTTATTAAAACAGGCACAGTTAAAAGCTGAAGTATTATCTCTAACCAAGCAAGAAAACGATGCTACGCGCGCCCTGGTCAATCGTGTGAATGAGATGACCGGTGCGGTAGAAAAAGAAAAGGAAGCCAGAGAGGGAGCTACTGAAGCAACTGTTCAAGCACTTACTCCATTAGGGGAATTAGAGAAAGCTCTCCAGGACGCGCAGGATGCTCAAAAAAACGCTGCTAACAAAGAAGAGTGGGCAGAACTCAAGAAAGGTGTTGATGCTGCTAGTAACGCTATTAAAGATTTCAAAGGTGAATTAGAGGAAGAGGTGGTAGTAGCAGTGGAACTTTCCGCTTTAGGTAAATTAGAGGAGGAGCTTAAAAAGGCACAGGAAGCCCAAGCTAATGCCGCTAACAGTGTGGAGTATGAAAATCTTGGTTTAGCAGTAGATTCCGCTAGGGAAAAAGTAGCTGAATTTAAAGGGGAGTTCGAAGAAATCGGAGAAATAGATCCACTTGGCTCTTTGATAGATTCTACAAACAGTCTTGGGGAGGCATTTGGAATAGCTAAAGATAGTTTCGCAGGGTTTGCTATGGGTATGATGAGTGCTATTCCATCCTTGATGAAGACAATGGATGCCTTTAACACCCAGAAATTAGCACATGCAAGGAAGCAGACTATAGCTAACCAAGGAGAAGCGATTACAGGAGGTATGGCTTCGGCTGCTAAAGCACCTTGGTTTATGGTAATACCCATGATAGCTGCCGTAATTGGTACAATAGCTGGTGTATTTTCCTCCCTTCCAAAGTTTGAAACTGGAGGTATCCTTGGAGGCAATTCAATGACAGGTGATAAACTCCTATTCAGAGGCAATTCCGGTGAGATGATTCTAAATTCAGGACAACAAGCAAACCTATTTAACATGATTAACAAAGGTACTTCTGGAGGTGCAGGAGGCGAGGTTACATTTAAACTTAGGGGTACCGATTTAATCGGGTCAATAGATAATACAAGAACTAAAAATAAATCTTTTTAACATGAGTTACGGGCTAAAGTTTTTCTACGAGTTTCAACAGCGAAGCCCGTACCTACATAGAGTAGAAATACGCGATAAGTATAAAACAGGGGATGCAGGGGCGATAGAAGTCACCCCTGCACGTTCCTCTTTCGTATGTGAGTATCCAACATTTAAAATCGAGGATACCATAAGAGGCCGTGGTGCTACCTTAGAGTTTATCTATTACGGTGATGTTGAACCGATACGGGACCTATACACT
This sequence comes from Saccharicrinis sp., assembly GCA_024635585.1. GTDB lineage: Bacteria > Bacteroidota > Bacteroidia > Bacteroidales > Marinilabiliaceae > Saccharicrinis. The sequence goes on from JAGXIP010000006.1 coordinate 1,827, forward strand.
ACCGATATGAAGCGGTTTATGGTCAAGCATTACGTCGATGGTGTTGTGAAATTTGTAGGTTATCTGGATAGTGAGTTATACGATGAAGATTTTTCAACGGATCCTATTCACGGGGTTGATATGCAGTTGATAGCAAACAACGGTTTCTCAATATTGGGGAGGCTGCCTTTTTTAGCTATTGATTACACAAAGGGTATTTATTCGCTACTAACACATATTTATGATGTTTTAGATAAGTCTGAATTGCCCTATAAAAAAATATATTTTGCGACAGATACAACTACAAATAACTCATACATGTCAAGCACGGAGGACATCAATAATATCCTTGAGGATATATCCCTGAACTACGATAATTGGTTAGATGAAGATAGTGTATCGTTATCCTGCTATGATGCTTTAGAAAGTATATTAAATATATTCCAACTGTCTATAATAGAGGTTGATTTGAATTTATACATTACAGATAATGAAAGTAGATTAAAAGACCTTATTACTTACAACGTATACGATCTACAAACAAGAACAAAATTAGCAGATGAAGTAATTGATAACTCAACTATCCAAATTGAAAACCTTCCTGCTGTAGTGTTCAATTCATTAACCTATGATAAGGTTTATAATAATCAAAAGATAATAGCTGATAACTATACTTTTTCTGAATTGGTTAATCTTGATATGTCAGACATATCTGATTTTAAAAATCAAATAGAAGTAGTAGATCATGCTGTGAGTACTCCTTGGAAAGAAACAAAATACAGTACTCACACAAACATTGAAAAATTTGAAAGTAATATAAACTTTATAAATGAGGTAAAAGATGGTGAAGTTGATAATTATATTTCTTGGGATATTGGAACAAATACAAATACAGACCCAATAAATCCAAAAATATTATTAAATACTCAAACACAAACAAAATATTTAACTGGTTTCAATAAAATTAAAATAAGTTTTGATTATATGATCAGAGACCGTGAAAATTATTTAGAGGGTAATAATTCATCTTTTGAAAAGTTATTTTTTCATTTTCGTTTAAGAGTTGGAAATGAATATTTAGTATCTGCAAGTTTTTTAACACCTAATTATTTATTTCCAAATCCCTCACCTTATTCAAATAATTTTAAACAAATGATATTGGTTGGAAATGATTTAAAATTTAATACTTGGAATAAAGCATCTCAAGATTTAAAATCTGATTCAATTACTTACGGTATTAAGAGGTATTATTTTGATGATAATTTTAATGACTTAGTAAAAGGAGAAATTAGTTTATTAATCGGTAATATGTTATATATCGAAGATAAAAATAATAATAATATCTCTCTAAGTGGTAAAGAATTAAGAATTAAAAATATAAAAATTGTTGCTGTTGATGATAATTATGAAAAAGTAAACAATATCGAATATGAAGGAATAGGTGATATTAATGCGATGAAAAGGGGAAAAGATATAAAATGTTATGCGCATAGTGGTTATAAGTCCAGTAGAATCTCAATAGCAGAAGATTTAAATTACGATGGTGTATTAAATTATATTGGGCTTCCAAATTTTTCACAATTAATTAAAAGTGATGGAACAGGTATTAATTATTTCTCACGAGGAATTAACCAAGCGGATATTTTTAAAAGAGACAAGTACCTACTCGAAGAACTACTCCTAGCATCCCTTCTAGCCAATTACAAGGACAAGAGTGAGATAATAAAAGTCACTTGTGACTACAATAATTTCGACCTACTAAAACCTGTGGTATCCTCTTACATCGACCTAAACAAAAAATTAATAGTCATAGGTGCCGAAATTGATTACGCAGACAATACAATTGAATTAACACTAAGAAGACTTAGAAACGACCTGATGATATGATTATAAAAACACGAAATAAAGTAAAAGAAATCCTCCGGAATAAGGACTTAAACCTAACTGGGTCCGGCTCGGGAAGTGGCTATTCTGGGGGAGTTACAAGTAATCCTATTGACACTTCTGTATTCGCTTTAAAAGAAACCCTTGAGGATTACTACACTAAGTTAGTTAGTGATACTACTTTCCTTGGGAAAACAGCTCAAGCAGCGGATAGTGCTAAGTTAGGTGGATTCAATGCTGCTGATTATACTCGTAGAAATATTAATGAGAGTATAAGTGGTGCTTGGACTTTTAATAATGATTTAGTTGTAACAGGTAATATGACAGCTCCCCAATATCTTACTGATAATGGTGGTGCTGCTGTTAGTCGGAGTGGTACTCAAGTGCAAATAGCTAAGTCAGGTATAAATGTTGGTGGTGTAGCTTTATTTCATAATAATGTTGATAGGTTAAGTACAACATCAACAGGGGTACTTGTTACAGGAAATTTATCTGCAAATGGTGATTTAACTGTAACAGGTAAAGGTAATTTAAAAACTCTTTATTTTGGTTATGATTTTACAACTAAAACTGATGGTGTTAACCTTGGTGTTGATGGTACTAATAGTGGTTTAAGTTTTTACGATGGTACTGGTAACTCTGCTCGAATATTTAGAGATACTGATTATAAACTTTATGTAGGTGCAAGAAGTGGTAATTTAAACCAAGGTATTACTATAGACACTGTAGGAAAAATAGGTATTAATAACACTTCTCCTGCTGAATGGTTAGATGTTGCAGGTAATATAAAATCCAATGCTTCTATTTATAACAGCACTTTAAGATTAAGAAGCTCATCCACAGTTGGTATAATTGAAAATATTGGAGGTGGAGCAACTTACATATATGGTGGTGCTAGTGGTGCAGCAAATAGTGAAATAGTTTTAGGCTCATCATATACCACTAATACAAGAATAGCAACATCGTTAAAAGTTGGTGCTAATACTGCACCTTCTGAAGCATTAGATGTTGCAGGTAATATACTATTATCTGGTGGCCTAATGCGTAGTGCTGCACACGTAGGGCATTTGATTGGCAGTTATAACAATATTGCTGCAAATGGCTCTAATTCAAACCCAATATATACAATTGGCTCAGCCTTTAATCCAAACAGTACCACATTAGGTAATATGTATGGAATAGGTTACGCAAATACATCTGCATCTTTTTTATCAAGTTTTGGTACTAATGATTGGGGTATGTATGTTGCAGGGGCAGGAGTTGCTAGAATATTCTTAGGTGGAAGCACTGGAAACGTTGCTGCAACTAATGCAATATTTAGTGGTAATATTAGATCAAATTCAGAATATCATTTAGGTAATTCGTTGGGTAATGTAGTTTTAAAAAGCTTTCACGATGTAGCTAATAGTACAGTAAGGCTTCAACTCGATAATAATTATGGTGGTACTTATAACGATTTTGCTTTTTGGTTAAGGAGTGGAGCAGGTACTCTACAGCGAATGAAAATAACTAGTGATGGTAAAGTTGTAATAGGTAGTCATACTCCTGTAGAAGCACTTGATGTTAATGGTAGTATTAAAGCAGGTGGTAGCATATACAATGCTACTTTACGTATGAGAAATTCAACCCTTAATGGTGTACTTGAGAATATTGCAGGTGGAAATACTTATATTTTTGGTGGAAGTAGTATAGCTGATGGTAGTTTATACTTAGGCTCTGCATATACAACAAATACTTTTATACCTACTAAATTAAGAGTGGGTAGCTCTACTGCTCCTGCTGAAGCATTAGATGTTACAGGTAATGGTTATTTTCAAAAAGATGGTGCAAATAATAATTATAATGGTGGTGCAAATTTAATATTACAAAACTCTAATACTGGAGCTTTTGGTCGAAAATCATCAATTATTTTTAAAAGTACTGATGTTGATGGTGCAGCTATTTCTGGAGAATATACAAATTATGATAGCACCAATAGTGGTGGTAGTGATTTAGTTTTTCTTACTAAAAATTCAGCAAGTGAAGCCACACCTGTAGAAAAAATGCGATTGGATTATTTAGGAAATTTAAAAATATTAAACAGGATAGGAGTAGGTACATCAAATAATCCCTCTGAAGCTCTCGATATTCTTGGTAATCAATACATTACAGGTACTTTAAGAAATAATTTATTTAATAATACAGGATTTTCTGGACAAGGTTGGAGACTTGATCCATCCGATAATAGCAAATCACACTTAGTACTTGATAGGCTTACTGTAAGAGGTAGGATGGATGTTTACGAGTTGGTAATCAATCAGATAAGAGCTAGTAATGGAAGTTTTTGGATAAGTGATGCAATCAAGACTACAACAGCACAAATGTTAACTACCACTACTTATAGATTTTATTTTGATGATGATGCAGGTAATGTTGCTTGTCCATTTGTTGTTGGTGATATCGTTAAAGCTCAACGCTTTACAGGTAGAGGTGTCCAACTTGTGAAAGGTAGAGTTTATACTGTTACTTCAACATTTTTTAATATAAATATTGAAACATATAGTGATGTACCTACAGACTTGGATAGGTTAAATGGCCTTGAATTCGTTAGAATTAATAACTTAACTATTGACGATAGAAAAGGTGCATTATACTTAACATCAAGTGATAATGGCTCTCCTTTTATGGATGTTATTTATGACGAAGTTGCAAGGCTAAGAGTTGGTAAATTAGCAGGTGTTGGTACTCAAAAAGGTTATGGTATTTGGGGTAGTCAGGATGGTGTATCGACTGACTTTGTTATATCCACAGGTGATATTGCAAATGGTATTTCAGCATATGCTAAAATAGCAGGTTTTGATTTTAATTCAAATAGAATTAGAAGTGCTAGTCAGAGACTGCATATTTCAAATCAATACAATAGGTTTGCAGTCACTAAGTTTCAAACAGATAATCCTGCCAGTGGTGCAAGGGTGCAAATGTATGCTAATAGTGATACTGATTGGGGAATTTATGGTACGTCTAATGGTACTACACCTGATTTTCAACTTGGAAGTACTAACCAAATAGCTGGTTTTGTTTTTACCAATAGTAGACTTAATAAATTGCAATCAGGCGTAAATATTTGGATGGGTACTGATTATGAAAATGCTGCATACCAAGGATTTGGTGTTTATCTTAATGATTCCAATTGGATTAGAATGGCAACTGTTGGTGGTAATTCATATCTACAAGCAAAAAAAGATAATAACTTACTATTTAATTTAAACACTGCTGGTACTAGTCAAATTGCTGGATGGAGTTTCAATGATTACTCTTTTAGTAAAGTAGATAATGACACTCATATTGGATTATCAACATCAAAGACTCAAACTGCGGATGGCTTTGGTAGATTACAACAAGGTTTTTCAATATTTAGAGACACTGTTGCAACTGGCCCTAATGGATTTAAATTGGCTCGAATTGGACAACTAAGTAACGCAGGTACTACGCTTGAAAATACAGATGGTGAGTATGGTTTCCAGTTAGGTTATATGGTTAGTAACTCATATAAGGAGTTTATGCGAGTGAGTAATACTGTTGCTCAAATTGCTGGTTGGAATTTTAATGATACTACGCTAAGCAAAACAATTGGTGGTTTAAAAGTTTGGATGGGTATTGATGAATGGTATAACCAAACTGGTTTTGGAGTATCAAAAGATGCTCAAAATTTCATTAGGATGATTAATGATGGATTGGGTAATTCTTATTTCCAAGGCTTTAAAGATAATCACGTTTATTTTAATTTATCTACAGCAGGAGATTGTGAAATTGCAGGTATTAAATTTAACAATAGCGCTTTATACACAACTAAATGGGCATTAAATAAAGATGGTTCATTTTCTTTTGGTGGTGGTAAAATTTCAGGTGATTCAAACGGTAATTTATCTGTAGATGGAAGTTTAATTACCAATAATATTACATCAAGTAATTGGAACGGGACAGAAGGAACTAGCTTTAATCTTAATGATGGTAAATTATTATTTGGTGATGTTATTGAATTAAATTCAGTTACTAAAGAATTAAATGTTTATGACCGTGATACTGAAAAGAATGGTGTTCGTGTTGGTGATTTTGCGTTATCCGATAGTGGTAGTTTAGGTGGTTCAATTGACACTGATATTAGCGGTACACGCCTTATACCAAGTTTTACAGGTACTTATGCTTTTGCAGGTAATACTTATATTAGTTCAAGTGGTTCTATTACGGGTGTAAATAATAAAATATCGACATCATTAGAAATTGGTGCAACTTATAATTTGATCACTAATTTAAAATTTCAATTAATAAGAAAGGCACTACTTAATGATGTTGAATCAATGCGACCCTTTACGGGACAATATTATATGCAAAGAAGTTCATCATTAATTGTTACTGTTTTTAATGGGGCTTCAGAAGTGTATGTATATAATGAGGCTATGTTACCCACTACTGGTTATATAGATTTGAATGTGGTTTTTACCGCTGTAAGTTCTGAATTAACAGTAATAATACAAGTTGATTGTGATATAATAGATGTTGAAGTTTATAGTACTACAGTTAATCATCAACAAGTTTTTCGTGAGAAATGGTATAATATCGAATTTAAAGTATCTGAAAAGGATAGTACATCAAGATTAAGACTAATCCCTCAAAGTTCAATTACTGAACTATCAACCAAAGGTTTCCAAAGCCTTTGGGGTGCTGGTAAATATTTCAAAATTCAGGATAAGGCAGGTGTTAGCAATTTTATAGAAAGTAAAGGAACTCAAAGCCACAGCAGTCCTAATGGAGTATATAGATTAGAAATATCTGATGCAGGTATTAAGGCTTATAAATATGGTGTAGCTACCAATATAGTAATATAATAAATAAAAATCAAAGGGTGATTAATTTCACTCTTTGATCTAATTTCAATAAACACAAATAAACAAATTATGGAATTAACATTAAAAAGTGAAGTATTGACACGAGAATTAACAGCATCCTTCGAAGTTGATGCTAACAACATCTTCAACATTGTTTACAGATACTCCACTAGAGATGGTGTATTGGATGGCAATGTGGATGCTCACGCTACCAAGCAAGGTGCCGAGCAAGGTATGGAAGGGCTCCGTCAAGTAATAAATATGAATACCCGGGACGGGGTACAGTTCAATGGGGGCTCCTGGGAGTTAGTTGGGGATAACCTAACAGGCTTATCCGGGAAGATTAAAGCGGACCTCATTACTATCGTAGCAGATCCTGAAACCTACCTTGAAGCTGTGTAATATGAAAAGAGATTGGATACATGGTATTTTAGGAGTGGTTATTCTCTCCCTTTTAGTTTGGATGGCCGTGACATTATCGGCTGTCCAGACTGACTTGGAGGTAGTAAAGCTGACCGTAGAACACACCAATAGCATAATGGGTAATCCTTCCCGAAACTAAATAACCTTAACTAACTATGGAGAAAATAATAAACAGGATTGACGATAAGAAGGGATTAATTACACTCATTATCGCGTTGCTCACGATATTCTATTACACTACGGTAATGCAGACGCAGTTCGAGGCAAAAATCGAATACAACACCTCGGAGATACATAAAATAGAGAATAGGATTACCTCAAATAATCTGTACCTAGATAAACGGTTTGAGGCTGTAAATACAAATAAAGTTGATATGATTGTATTTGATATGCTTATGAAAAGCTTGGAGGATATCAAGGCCGACCTTAAATATCTCCGTGATGGAAAAAAGTAATTATAGCCGGAGTAAAATATTGGCTTGGTACATCGCAATAGTCACGACAGCCCTTTGTGTGTTGTTAATCTTTAAGGGAATGGGAGAAGTGGTGATGGCTATCTTTCCCTCCGGATTTGGCTTCGCAGTAGCCTTATACAGTGCTAAAATTTACAACTTGAGAAAGGAGAAAAGTATCTCCTAAATATTGCCCGGTTCCTTCATTGGTTCCGGGCTTTATTTTTTGCCGTGTTTTCCGGGCCCAAAATTTCAAAGAGAGCGTTGAGATTGGTTTTGATAAATTATAGGGTTAACGATGGAATGACTGAGGCAAACCCTATATATTATTAGTGTGTCAAAAATTTACGTTTTGATAGGGGTATTGTGTCAATTCTTTACGTTTGTCATTCTAGCTTTTGACTTTGAGGGTATAAATTCTATCAAAAAATTAATTTAAAAGACCTATATGCCTCCAGTAATTTGGATTAGAATATCGCGCTTCTATGACTGTAAAATCACTCTCCACTTTATCATACTTATCTTTCCAGTACCCTACTTTCTGGTTTAAGGAGTCAATCTCAATTTCTTGCAAACTAATTTTTCTCTCTTGCTGAAATAAAGTATCCTCGGTTATTGAAAGTAACCCAAAAACATCAATACGATAACCGACTTTAATTTTCTCAATTAAGCCTCTATCTTCATAATATTTTAAATTTTCATCCAATGATGGCCTTGAGATACCTATAATTTTAGCCAGCTCTTTTTTCGTTCGATGTATTTCATTAACATCATAAAGCACTTCATCATACAACTTGATGGCAAATAACCTCTTCCTCCAAGGGATTTCCGTGTTTAAAATCAACGCACATGGGATTTTATTATAATCCTTAGAGGGTAATTTTAATAAAGTGTAGCCATTACTTCGGCCTTTCCTCTTTTTGTAAATAGATATGAATCCAGCCTGTTCAAGAACCTTCATGCCCTTAGCTATAAAAGCTCTTTCTGTGCCCATTAACTCAGCGATACGCTCCTGAGAGGGACACATGCCATTGGTAAACCTACGCAACAGATATAATAGAAATTCCTCTGAATCTTTTAACTTCTCCTGCTTCTTTTCAACCTGCACATAATCCTTTAGGTTTCGTGCAACAATGGGCTTCGGAGAATCTACTCCATATTTTCTTTCAATTACTTCTAATACTTCCATTCATTTGATGATTGATTCTATATAATATACTAAAAAGTTTTGGATTTACCTATGCGTAAGTGTATCTTATAACGTTCGTAAAACTATACTTCCCAGGACCTCCCTACACATATACGTAAATAGGGAGTTTGAGAGTATCATTTACCAGTATAGTTAAAGAGTATCACGGGTTAACGTTAAATGATACGTTTGGTTATTGTGTTCTATCTTTTGGCCACCTAGTGTGAATCGGGAAGAACAAGGCACCAAAAGATATCAGATATAATCTAATCAGTCTTATACAATATGGTTTTCTTTTCTTTCTCATAGGTTATATGAATATAGGTTCCGGTTTAGTTAAGATATTCACACCATCACAAAATACTTTCTTTGATCCACTTGCAAGTATATATGTTGTAGATTTTTCATCATGTCCAAGGATTTTTATGCTATGGAGGTGATCTAATCTGTTTTCCATATATTGGGGGTTAGAATCCCTGTCGATTGTATTAATCGTAATCTGTTTAACCATCGAACCTACTTGAACTCTCAATCTTTCGGCATCTAACGACCCAACGGACTCACCGGAGCTTCCAAATACTCTAGCTTGCATATCGGCAGCTATTGCCTTTTTATATTCATCATCCAGAGCAGATTCTTGGTCAGCGAGACTGTATATCTTTTCATTGATTTTAGCCTCGATTTCATCCAATTTCTCTAACGGCCATTTACCATCCACGTACATCTCTATCGCGCGATCCCGCCTATCTTCCTCCTTCTTCAAATCGTCCATAATCCTATCCATTTTAACCTTAACAATCTTGAGCTTACTCTCATAGACCTTGCTTGACGGTTGATGTTTTAAGTGGTACGCAACGGTGGAATTTAACAGGTCGATGTTAACGCCACGGGTATTACAATTTTTAGGATTTTCAGAATTTTCAGATTTATAAGAGTACCTAACTGAAAGGCATTTGTAAGCATTATCTTTCAAATCGGGTCTCCGATGCAGATATAATCCAAGACTGCAATCACCACACACTAACTTTCCAGATAATATGTTCACGTATTTTCTATTGCTATTTTTCTTATTGTAGTTGTTCGTGAGTATAAATTGAACTTTATCAAATTTTTCAGGAGGTATAATGACATGGGTGTCTGGTAGCTGTATCAGTTCGCCATTATGCCTTCGGAAACCTTTATACAAGGGGTTTCTTAAAATGGATTGTATAACGGACTCGGACCATTCCTTCCCACTACCTCTTGGCTTAATACCTTCCTTATTCAGTTGCTTTGCAATTAAAGTTGAGCCCTTACCTTCAAGGTACATCTGAAAAATATCCTCGACAATTTTACGTTCATCTTCGTTAACAACTAATTTCTTATCAACATTTTTAAACCCTAATGCACCAATGCCGGCCTGACCACCTACATTATGTCTGCTCCTATTCAACCCAGACTTGACACGATATCGAATACTTTCCAATTCCATTTGAGCCATGGCTGAAAAGATACCGATCATCATTACACTTCCTGAACTGAGATTTCCATATGCATCTATGGTACGCATTGATTCTTTTAGGAAATGGATACACACTTTTTTATCCGACAATTTTTGAATGGTTGTAGCCGTGTTAGCGAGGTTTCTGCCCAGCCTTGAAATTTCTGAAATAATGATGTGTTTGATGTTATTTTGCTCAATGTAATTTAACATCCGATTGAACTGAATTCTGTCTCCGGTTTTGGATGCTCCTGTTATTTTCTCACTAAAGGTCTCAACTTTCTCATATCCGTACGCTTTGCAGTATGCGTCAATATCGACACTCTGTCTTTCTGTACCCTGCATCTCCTTTGAGACGCGGGTGTATTCTACTGCCTTTTCCATACCTATATTTTAAGATTTCCTACAAATATAGTTACTCCTCCTAACATATGCAAGCTACATCAGAAATCGTGTGATGCGGACTTCGGAAAGGCCGTTGCGTTATTAATGCCGTGTTGTTTTGTATTTTACCAGCCACGGAATGTATCTTAGTTGTTTCCAGTGCTTCATCCAAAGTAAGAGGCGGCAATATGGAGGGCAGGCGTTTGGCAATCATCGACTTGCCGGCTCCTGGCGGACCTATCATTAGTAGGTTGTGACCACCTGCAGCAGCAATTTCTAATGCCCGCTTGACGGATTCCTGACCTTTAACATCCACGAAGTCAATATCGTAATGCAACAATTGTTGGTAAAATTCCTTATCGGTATCCACGACGGTGGGTTCAATATTTTTTTCTCCGTTTAAAAATGCGCCCACTTCCACAATGTTATTTGCTCCATACACGTTTAAACCGTCTACCACAGCGGCTTCTCGTGCGTTTTGTAAGGGCAGTATCAAGCCTTTAAATCCTTCGGCTTTTGCACGCACGGCAATGGGTAATGCACCTTTAACAGGCTGTAGGCTGCCATCTAACGACAGCTCGCCCATCATGATATAGTCTGCTAAATTTTCTGTCGATATTTGTTTAGAGGCAGCCAGAATGGCCATTACCAGAGGTAAATCGTACGAGGAGCCTTCTTTGCGGATGTCGGCAGGCGCCATGTTGATAACGATTTTTTTCCCAGGCCACTTAAAGCCGGTACTTTCGTTCATGGCCGATTGCATTCGTTGCTGACTCTCCTTTACTGCACTATCAGGCAATCCTACTAAAAAGAACTTTATACCTTGCGAAAAGTTAACTTCGATGGTAATGGTGACTGCATCTATTCCGGTTACGGCTGCTCCATAGGTTTTTACAAGCATAGTATATTGTTAGGATTAAGTTTACCCAACCAATTTACATAAACTATTTTTAAAAAGGAAACATGAATACACAGAATTATTTTATCCGATTAATATAATAACCTCATCGCACTTTTTACTACTCGCAAATTTTATTCGTGTTCACATTTTCCCAGCCTTGCGTTTCTGCCGATTTAAATAGAGCATCTATTACCTTCATGTTGTTTACCGCATCGCCTGTTTCTACAGGCACTGGCTTATCTTTTATCAGGCACTCCGAAAAGCCATCGAACATCAAGCCATACTGGTCGCACACATCAAAGTGCACAGTCCTTTCGCCTTGACCAGTATAAATTTTTATCTCAGATGGCGTATCCACGTAAGTGTTAAAAGGTATAGGTATTTGAATCCTACCCGAACTCCCCACAATTTCGACGCATTGGTTGGCATGGCTTAGCGTTGATACTGTATAATTGACATGTATTCCATTAAAATCGAGCATAGCCGAATCTAAAGTATCGGTTTTAAACTCCGGATGGTGCTGATGAACGGCTATAACCCGTTTAGGTTCGGCATCCAATAAAAAGCGCGATGAGGAAACAGCGTAACAACCAATGTCCATCAGCGCACCGCCTCCGTATTCCTTTATGTTACGAATATTTCCTGCAGAAGGGTTGTTATAGGCATAGGAGATATTAATGTACTTTATTTCCCCAATCTGGTTGGTTTTTATCACTTCTTTGGCATAAATCCAAAGGGGATGAAACTTGTACATAAAGGCTTCCATCAGTTTAATCTTATTCTTTTCAGCAGCCTCCATACAACTTATGGCTTCCTTAGTATTTAAGGTGATAGGTTTTTCGCATAAGATGTGTTTTCCAGCCTTGGCTGCCTTGAGCACCCACTCCAAATGCAAGTGATTGGGCAGTGGTATATACACAAAGTCAATACGAGCATCGTCGATGAGTTCTTGATAATCTGCATACACTTTTTTTACGCCAAACTCCTGCGCAAAAGATTTAGCTTTTTCCGTGTTACGCGAAGCAATTCCATAAATTTCGCAATACTTGGTGTTCCTTAATGGTAAAACAATCCTTTTTAAAAGATGGTTGGATACGCCAATCACTCCTACTTTTAACTTTTCCATTTTAAATATTATTAGCGATACGTATTATTTAACATCGTAATTGTACAAATAGTTGTTTTCGCCACCCACTATAAGGTTAAATCGGGTGCTTTCCTGATTTAAAAATCCTATGCTAAACCTGGATTTCCCCCTCAAAGGGAAGTTCTTATAATGTGTGCCATCATTGTTGATGAGGTATATTTTATTATTCTCGGTATCGAAAACGCCAAGTTTTTTGTTGCTACTTGAAAATAAGTAGGTATCAGCCATGGGAAGTAATTTTCCCTCTATTTTAACTTCGAAGAGCTTTTTTCCATTGGCCGAAAAAACCAATACCTTATCTTGTTCTACAACAATAGACTCGATACCCTCATTATTGTTCAAATCATACGCCATGTAATAATGGTCATCTGAAGAGTTGAGCAATGTTTGTTGGGTACAAACACCATTGCTTAAGTTAATAAGTTGACGGTTGCCTTTGGTATCTGTGGTACTTAAATAAGTCGCGTTTTCTTTATAAATTAAATAAAAAGTGCTGTTTGGATTTCGTATAAAATCTGATTTTATGCTTACCCTTTCTTCGCCTCTCCTATTTAATATATAATTTCGTTTATCGTCGGCAAAAGCAATGTAATCGTTACCCTGGGTTCTAAAGTGTTGCAGTGCTTGGCTTACTGTTCCCTCCGTGGGCTTGGCATCCCAACCAGTAACTAATTTGCCTGTTTTATTATATACGTAGGTGTTTTTATTAGCGCAAGCCACAAATATGCGCAAGTCGCCATTGTTGTCGTAATCGAATACAGCAATTGGGTTGGTGGCTTTGTGGGTCAATTCAACTGGATACCTCTCCACATGGTTACCGTTACGATCCAACAAGTATATTTTATCGGCTGTGTTAAAAAGATATTGCAATTTATTGTTTCTATAAAAATCAATTTGCATAATCTCTCCCAGTATGGGCTCGCCAAGTTTCTTTTTCCATAATATCCTGCCCGAATTGGATATGAGGTAAAGCATGTTCAATTTGTCCTGAACCATTATTTCGCGCTCACGGGTATAATGGTTTATCATTAAACTGGGCTTACCTATAATGGTGCTGTCGAGGCCACTTTGCCACACTGTTTCAGGTTCACCCTTACGATCCGGCATATACTCAATGCAGGCATTTACATACAAAAGCTCCTTGGCAACAGTAAGTTGAATACCCAAGCCATAGAATTTATTCAAAGCATCCTGCTGTGCCTCGTTGGGGTTAAGTAGCTCAAACTTGCCGGCATTGGGCAACAGGTTTTTTATCTTGGAAAAATCACAATACACAAACACGTTTTCCTTGTAGGCAAACATATTGGAGAATTCCTGGTGATACTTGCTGTTTTCCAGTGTTTTATTAAGGATATTGGCATAAATAATACTGCCCAGTTGCTTTGGGGAGTCGGCAAAAATTAGGTAATTATCGATAAAAGCAAAATACGATTGGGGAGAATGCGGACAATAAGTGCGCAAAATGAAGGGAATAACAGTAGATGATTGGGTGCGGTAGATTGGGTGCTTTGTTTGCGCATCAAGCTGATAATAAGTTACCGGAGTTAACTCTTCGGCAGAAACATCAGCCAATAACTTTAACGTTTTGGATTTACTTTGGGTTTTAATAATCAAATATTTATCGTCGCTGGCTGCAACATCACTGGAGTAGCAAGTGATATAGGCAAATTCTTTATCGATAAGGTCAAAAATATTCTCTTCAATCTCGTGTTGCTCGCCCCGCAGTTGTAATTTATTAAAATCAATGGTATGTTTTTCGTATTGGTTGTTTTTTTTCAGGTAAGTCATCAGTCTATCCTGAAGCTTATTTCCGTAGTCGAAACTATATGATAAAACAAAATTGGCATTGTCGGGAATTACCGTATTTATTTTTGTGGAGCTGGGATTAATTCCTTCAAATAATGAATTAAATTTTGTTTCGTTTGATGCCGAATATAAAAAACCATTAACAAGTAGATGGTCCTCATTTATATTAATATCAACCTCTCCCCAATTGGCCATATTTTTAATAAATAGCAGTTTACTTTTGTACTTACTATTAAAAACCGAAGATAGTGCACTTGGCAGCAGTTCAAAGTTGATAAAGATATTGGCATCGCTATTATTACCCGAGGTTTTAAAAAGTTTACTAAATGTGGCGTCTTCCATTAACGAAAAATCTGTTCGCATATGTCTCAATGCATTTTCTACCAATATGGATGAGCTGCTAGCCATCAACAAGCCTTTATATATAGTGGCAAAAACCTGACCTTGGTACCCTTTCAATCTTACACTATATATATCCGAGGTGTTATACTTTCTTTTGTCAATAGTCCAATGGTCTTTACTTTCGTCTAAAAAAGTAAGTATTTTATTTTCCTCAGCTTGATTGTTTAACGCATAGGTAAACAAGGGGCACACATTATCTTTACCCAAAGGATGCAACGAAATAGTAAGAGGTTTGCTTAATAAAGAGCGGATAAGTCCATTGTTATAAACGGAGTCGTTTTGCAGGTTCGTGAGGTACTGGTTAAAAAGCGCAAAATTGGCAAATGGAAGCAGGGCTTCCTTGTAGTTCACATCTTTTAAAACAATTTGAATAACATCTTTAGGCTTTTGCACTTGTATAATAAGTGAAGCATCAGTAGGCACTGCTTTTATGGTCTGGTTATTCTTAAAATTTTTTAAGGTGGAGAAATAAAAATAGGCAAATGCCAATAACCCCGTTAATATGACAACCCATACAACAGTTATAATTTTTCGCGACATGTGGTGAGTTTATAATTTGTAGGTTCGTATATAAAACCCAAAAGTATAAAAACTTATTGATTTACTTAAATGGTGAAGATGGAGTAGCAACAATTACAATCTTTTAAAAACTTTAATGTCCTTTCATTTATTTTATCGGACAACCATAATTTTTGTCACCATAGATTCTGAACCTTCCGTATCGGTGGCAAAAACAAGATAAACACCACTAGCTACCATTTCGTTATATACATTTTTTCCGTTCCAAACAATTTGCCCACCAGTTGAAACGGCTCTGTACACTATTTTGCCACTGATATCGGTTATGCTTACCGTAGAATTTTCCATTAAACCAGTTACCGTGATAATTCCCTGATAATTTGAAGTTACCGGATTTGGGAACGCTTTCACTGTAGAATAACTAACCTCTCCTTCGGTGGCAGTTCCCCGGTAGGATACAATGCCCTTATCCGTGCCAAAAAATACTTCTCCATTTTTTGGATTGATGGTAATAGATTTAATATTGTTGGACAATAGTGGACTGTTTTTTACATTAAACGCACTTATTGTTTCTGTTCCATCACTCGAAACAAGATAGACCCCATTGGTAGTGCCTATCCACTTTCTATTGGCTCCATCAACGGCAATGGCAGTAATCACCTCATTTGCTAATAAATAATCGGCATTGCCACTTCCATCGTTACGTGCTATTTTTATCCTCGAAGCAATGGGTCTTTCAGTATTAAAAATATCTCTAGGTCGATAATAAACAAGTATTCCGGCTGTTGTGCCAACCCAAATATATCCTGTTTTGTCCTCGGCAATATAAGTTATAGTGGTATTTATTTCTTTGCCCTCATCGTCCCATATTAATAATTTTGAAGCCCTGGCATCCTGTATATCACCTGCATACCTGTATCTGTCATCTGATGTGTCTCCTATGGTACCGGCAATGTCGTATATAAATAGCCCCACAGGATTACGGTACGAAACAGCCCAAAAATGACCCCACGAAGTGTGTATGGTTTGATGTAGCCAAGGATCAGAATATATAGCGTTTGAAGCATAATCATAACGGTACCATCCATAGTTATTGGCACTGCCATTGTTTTCAATAACCTTTGGTTTTACAACGATAGGATTCAAATCACTTTGATTATTGGCGAATAGATTACCCTCTTTGTCCATCACTAAACCGTTGACCAAGTTCCATACATATATTTTTTCTATGCCACTGTTGGTTTCTGTATATTGCTCAATAATATCATCCCCCATTATTTCAAAAATACCGTTTCGCGCACTACTAATAAAAATATGGTTTTCGTTGAGAGGGTCAATAGCTATGTCGTTCAAATTGTTTGCACCCTTTAAAAACACATTGTTTTTTCCCGTTAAGCGGATCCACGACCCACTACGATAAATGGAACACTCAGCCGGTATTATAGGCAGAGAGATAATATGGGCTACGCCCCATATAGTATAAAGTGCATTAGCGGTAGCTTTCAATTTAAATACATTGTTGGAAACGGGGCCCTCTGGCACAATCTGCACCATCTCAGCGTTAGATACCTGTACAAGACCGTTAGAAGCATCGCCTATCCACTGGGTATTATTTTTATCAACATAAATAGATGAAAAATTAGGGCTCATGTCTTGCCCTTCTATGCTGTAACTATTGATGGTGGCTGTTTTTGTTACTGAGTTGTCGTATAATTCAATCAGCTTTCTCGACACTATGGCCAGCCCGTTTTTTAGTGGCTGGAGTGTTACAAAGTTGCTTTGTGTCAATACGGTATTCCATATACCTCCCTGATATTTAACGATATCAGCAGATGTTCCGTTTGCGCGTGATGCAACAATGGTGTTATCTATGGAAACAATAGAATGGTAATCCTTACCATCGTCACTTATACGCTTCCATGTTTGATAAAAAGAAAGTAAGCTACTATTTAATGGTGCACCCAAAACACCTTGTGCCGTGGCAACAAAAACCGAATCACTGGTAGCAGTCATTTGATTAACCCTTAAGTTGGTTGCATTTTCGCCTATAATGTAAGTTTCAGATATTTCCTTTTTATTAATATCAACAACCACAACACCAAAATCGGTAGAACAAAAAGCTTTGTTATCCACAAAGTAAATATGGTTAATTCGCTTACTGACGTTCATCTCCTTCAAAAACAAATCGGGAATGTTGTAGATGGATTTATTACTTATTATATCAATTTTTCCATTGTTATAACCCACCATAAGTAAATCCGAATTTCCATTAGATTTTATGGCACTTATACCCACATCCGACAATCCATTAAGTTTAGTAATTTTTTCGAGTACATACTCTTTTGTATCGTATGAAAAAAGTCCTACATCTGTAGCCGCATATATTTTGTCTCCTACTTTTTCGACGGAGTGCACCTCATAAAAAGACAAATAATCCTGCCATTGACCCACGGGTACTTGGGCATTTAAGGTGGATAGTGTTAGTGCAAAAAACACAATGATTGAGAATGACTTCATATTTTGAGTATAAATTCAGAATTATGATTGATTTAAAAATTGAACCATCTTTTTTATAGCACTGGCTCGGTGGCTTATTTTATTTTTCTCGTGCAAATCCATTTCTGCCATGGTGATATCGTATCCTTCAGGTACAAAGACGGGATCATATCCAAAACCTTTGCTGCCGGATTGCGTGCTTGTGATGTGCCCCTCAACTACACCCTCAAATTGGTATTCTGTACCATTAATTATCAAGGAAATAACTGTCCTGAACTGCGCTTTTCTATTTTTCTCATCTCCCAGATCATTCAGCAATTTACACATGTTATCGCTTGCATTCCTTTGTTCGCCAGCATATCGGGCACTATATACGCCAGGTGCTCCGTTTAGAGCCTCTACTTCAAGTCCGGTATCATCGGCAAAGCAGTTTACATGATATCTGTTGTATATATAAAACGATTTTTGCGTTGCATTGGCTTCCAGAGTAGATCCTGTTTCTGGAATATCTTCGGTACATTTAATATCATTTAAATTTTTTAATGTAATCCAAGTGCCCAAAATGCCTTGTATCTCGGTAATTTTGTGGCTGTTATTGGTGGCAAAAATAAGTTCCATGTAAGTAAAGTAACGTTATAGGTGGTTACAAAAGTATTTTAATACTTAAAAAAAAACAACGTCAGAAAGCTGGCGTTGTTTTTTATCTCAACAATTTATTAAATAGTTCAGAATAAAATTCATAAAACTAAAATGCACCGTATCCATATTTCATTAAATCCGTTCTAGGATTGATAACCATTACTGGAACTTTAAAGCTATTGGCAATGATATGCTGTTCATTCGCACCTAGCATATAATCATGAAACGCAATGTCTCTGGTGGTCATTATAATGATGGCATCAGCATTAATACTGTCGGCAAAATTAATGGTTTCCTGGGCAAAGGAACCTTTACCTTCGGATAAGGAAAGTTCATAATCAATACTCTTTTCTTCTAGAAAGTTTTTGCAAAAAACCAGGTTAGCCTTTGTTCGTGGCTCAATAACTCCATCTTTGGTGGAGCTACTCAACAAATACACTTTGGTATCCAAAAATTTAGTGAGCAAATCGGCCCAATAAAGCTTTTCTTTGTTTTCTGTTTTAAAATCTACAGGGAACACAATTTTTTTAACTTGCGAATCGGTAGGTTCGTCCTGGACAACAAAAAACGGTACTTTTGAACCAACTATCACTTTAAGTGCCCAGCTTCCTGTTAGTTTTTGTCGTCCTTTTATACCATGTGTGCCCATAACTACCAAATTGGCATTTATCTCAGCTGCAACCTCTTTTATGGTCTTAAATATTGTACCTTCTTTCACAATAAGGTTTACATCTATGCCATAAATATCATTTATATTTTGTTTTTCCTGTGCAAGATTTTGTAGAGCTTCCGCAGTATCGGTTTCCTTTTTAACAATGTGTAAAAGGTAAATTTGTGCACCATTTCGTTGAGAAAGCGATTTAGCATGAGCTACAGCGTGCATAGCAACTTTACTAAAGTCATATGGTACAAGTATTATGTTCTTTTTCGTCTCCATGATGTTTATTTAAAAAGTAAGCGTTTATTTTGCGAAATAAATATACTACTTTTGGTAAATAATAAAGAATAAAGATTAAAACAATCTATTGTGACCATAAAAGTTTTAATCCAGGGTCTGGGAAAAATATCCTTAGTAGTTGTATATCTGATAATTGGGAGTGGGGGTAACTTTTTGGCTCAAGGTCAAACTTTACCACAAGTTACGACAAAAAGCATGATTAGCTGCATAGTTTTGTCGGGCGACACCTTGGATATGACTCGTATTTCGGATACTGTGCGAATAAATGAAAGCAAATTTGAGTTTGTGGAGATTAATTTTATCCCTCCACATGTTGACAGCACGAGTTTAAAACGCTTTTTTTTAGAGGGGCACGATACATCTTTGGGAGATTGGACTTATAAAAATAGTGTTACCTACAATAATTTAAAAGCAGGCCAGTATCAGTTTGTTTTAGAATCGAAGGATGCTCAGCAATCCATTCATATATACATCCTGCCATCGTATAAGCAATATTTATTATCTACTGTAGTGTTGTTGCTTCTTGTTTTAATTGGCATACTACTTTTAATAATAGGTTTTAAAAAAGGAAAAAGTTTAAAGTTTTTTCCTTTTCACCGCGACTCCATAGCCCCTTTGCTGCAAAAATACCTAAAACAACCATCGCCCGAAACGTCCGAAAATAAAAGACTTGCGCAAAGACGCTCTGTTAAGTATGAGAAAGCAACCGTGTTATTTGCCGACATACAAGGTTTTACAAAAATTGTAGAGCATATGAATCCCGAAACCTTAATTGATGAATTGGATAGGTTTTTCATTCATTTTGACGAAGTAGCCGAGAAATATAAAATTGAGAAAATAAAAACCATTGGCGACGCCTATATGTGCGCTGGAGGTTTACCCGAAAAAAATAGAACCAATCCTATAGAAGTGGTTATGGCGGCCATTGAGATGCAACGTTTTATGCAGATAACCGGGCGGGAAGCGCAAAAAACAGGGAAAGACTTTTGGGAATTGCGGATTGGCATACATACAGGTAGCGTGATATCCGGCGTTATTGGCCGAAAAAAGCTATCATTTGATATTTGGGGCGATACCGTTAATATTGCCAGCCGCATGGAATCGTCGGGCGTGGCCAGTAAAATAAATGTATCGGGTGTAACTTATCAATTGATAAAAGACTTTTTTGTATGTGAGTATCGTGGTAAAATGCCCATTAAATACAAGGGCGAAACAGATATGTACTTTGTAAAAGGTATTGAGCCTCATTTATCGGTTGACGGTGCCGGTTTATACCCGAACGAAGATTTTTTTACCAAACTGCAATGGATACGATTTAGTGATTTGGAAGAAGCAGTATATGGACAAATGCGCCTGGAGTTGCCATCTGCAGTAAAGTATCACAACATAAAACACACCATGGATGTTTGTACCCAAGTAGAGGTTTTGGGTAGAGCCGAAGGTTTAAGCAGTAAAGAGCTATTATTGGTTAAGACGGCTGCCCTTTTTCACGATACCGGATTTATGATTAATCCGCAGCGGCATGAACATCAGAGCGTAAGGATAGTGAAGGAAATGCTGCCTCATTTCGCCTTTAGCAAAAATGAAATCGAAACCATCAATCAGCTTATTATGGCCACCGAAAGTAACACCGAACCAAAAAATGTAATGGAGATGGTACTCAAAGATGCCGATTTAGATTATCTGGGCAGGGCAGATTTCGTACCTTTATCCATAAAACTTTGGGAAGAATTGTGCGAATACAATGGTAAAATATCCCAGAAAGAATGGAATAAAAAGCAGCATACGTTTTTAAGTAAGCATGTTTACTATACCAATACGGCAAAAAAATTACGTCAGGTAAACAAAGAGATACAGTTAAAGAAAATAGAAAGATTATTAAAATAGAAACAGTATATTAGCGTTTCATTTACTTTGAGGCTATAAACGGATTCAACACAAAATTATAACATAATGGCAAAATCGTTCGAACCAGAAACAAAATCGCACAACCTAATAGGTGCAGGAACCAAAATTATTGGTAATATCGAAACTACCGAAAGTATCCGTATTGATGGAGAAATTGAGGGAAACATAGCCTCTAAAGGTAAAGTTGTAGTGGGAGGCAAAGGAAAAGTAACAGGTGAGATAAACTGCCTTAACGCTGAAATAGAAGGGGTACTGCAAGGCAAAGCAGACGTAAAAGAACTCCTGTCGCTAAAAGCTACCTCAAAATTGTATGGCGATATACAAACCAATAAACTAACCATTGAACCGGGTGCTGTTTTTACAGGTAAATGTACCATGGGTGGCACTACACGACCGGATGAAACGCCCATTCAAAAAATTACAAAGTAACCATGGCCGCTCATGAGATAAGGAACCGGATATTAAGATATTTGGGTCTTTTTCTTGCGTTGTTATTGCTTAATGCAGCAATTGCACACTTTCATTATAGCGAACTGCTGAACAAAGTGGGCGAAATTAAGTTGTTTCTATTGATTTTGTTTGGCGCATGTGCTATATCCATAAGATGGACAAAAAAAAATTTCAACAATTTTTATTTAAGTGCGTTCTTACTTAGCATAGGTGTAAAAATGTTGGCCTCTTTGGTTTATCTATGGCCTGTACTTACAGGCGATTGGGTAGAAAAAGAAATAATAGCCTTAGTTTTTATGGTTAATTATCTAATTTACCTAAACTTTTTTGTTTGGGACATCGTAAAGGAGTAAGTGAAAATTTTAATATCCGATTTGATTTTAATGGTAATGAATAAGTTTCTCTGGATACTGGTTTTACTAACCAGCATTTTCTTTTCAACAAGTTATGCATCCAACGATGTTTCAAATGCCGATAAAACAGAAGAGGCATTTGACCCTACCGAAATGATTATGCATCATATAGCCGATGCACACGTTTGGCATATAGTTTCGTGGGGAGAGGGCGACCACCAAACGCATATTCAAATTCCATTGCCTATTATTTTGTACGATAAGGGTAAAGTTCACTTTTTTTTATATTCACGTTTCGATCACGACACCCACATCGCAGAAAGTAAAGGAAGTTATTTTTTGTATCATCACGGTAAAATATTCAATACCGACTCCACAGGAAACATAGAGTACAACGAAGAAGGACATGTAAGCAATACAAGCCCCATTGATTTTTCCTTAAAACGAAATGTATGGTCTATGTGGCTATCTATAGCCTTGCTTATCTGGATTTTTTTGGCCGTAGCCAAAAGTTATAAAAACGGACCTGCTAAGCCAAAAGGAATACAGGCCCTGATGGAACCGCTCATTCAGTTTGTAAACGACGATATTGTGAAAATGCAGATAGGCGACGAAAAGGCGCATAAGTTTGCACCATACTTGCTTACCGTGTTCTTTTTTATTTGGATAAATAACATGTTAGGCTTAATACCATTTTTCCCGGGAGGTAGTAATTTTACTGGTAACATTTCGGTAACAATGGTATTGGCGGTGTTAACATTTTTAATCACCAACATTAACGGCAGCCGAAGCTATTGGCAACATACGCTAGTGGCTCCAGGAGTACCGTTTTTTGTAAAAATATTGTTGATACCCGTTGAAATAGTTGGGCTATTTACAAAACCATTTGCATTGATGATTCGTTTATTAGCCAATATTACCGCGGGTCATATTATCATATTAAGTCTTGTTTCGCTGGTTTTTATTCTAAAATCAGTATATATAGCACCTGTATCAATATTACTTTCTATAATAATGTTGGTACTCGAATTATTGGTTGCCTTATTACAAGCTTACATATTTACTTTGCTATCAGCTTTGTTTATTGGTATGGCCGTGCAGGATGTAGAACATTAATCTTATATATTCATATACTTATTACTTATAAAAATTAACTATTATGACACTTTCTCTTACCGCTGTTGGATTAGGAATAATTGTATTGGGTGCCGGTTTAGGAATCGGAAAATTAGGCTCTGGAGCTATGGAAGCCATGGCGCGCCAGCCCGAAATCAGCTCAAAAATTCAAACAGCTATGATTATCGCCGCTGCTCTTATTGAAGGGGTAGCTCTATTTGCTATTGTGGTGGCTTTGCTCAAAGGATAAAACATAAAAATTATGGATTTTTTATTGACACCCGATCCAGGCTTAGTTTTTTGGACAACCGTCTCATTTATATTATTGGCGGTTATCCTTAAGAAATATGCGTGGGCACCTATTTTACATGCCTTAAATGTAAGGAGCGAAACCATAGAACAATCGTTGCAAGCGGCCGAACGAGCCAAAGCCGAAGTGGAAAACTTGGTTAAGGTACGGCAGGAGATGATGGATATCGCACGAAACGAACGCGATGAGCTGCTAAAAGAAACACGTGAGCTAAAAGACAAGATTTTGATGGAGGCACGCACTGGTGCGACTCGCGAATCGGACAAAATAATCAATATGGCTCGCAAACAAATAGAAGCGGAAAAAAATACGGCCATAAAAGAATTGAAAAAGCAGGTGGCCGAATTATCCATTGATATCGCGGGACTTCTGATTCAAGCAGAACTGAAAGAAGATAAAAAGCAAAAAGCCATTATTGATAAGTACCTCGAAAATGTAAACTTTAATTAATGAATAACAGCTTAATTTCAGTACGGTATGCGAAGGCCTTATTCCTTTTAAGTAAAGACAAAGGAGTAGTGGAACAGGTATATACCGATATGGCGGTTTTATTGGATTATTGCAACAACGTGGAGGAGTTCAATGAGCTTTTGAACAGCCCGGTGATAAAGCCTGGCAAAAAGAAGAAAGCTTTAAAAAGCATTTTCGATAATCGTGTAAATGAACTGACCTTGAACTTTTTAACTATCACGGTCAATAACAAGCGAGAGTCTATGCTGGCATCTATTGCTCGAAACGTTATTGATTTTTATAAGGAAGAAAAAAACATAAAATCGGTAGCCTTATATACAGCAGTTCAGTTGGAAGAGGAACATCTTTTGAGTATAAAAGATTTATTGCAAAATGAGTTGGAGGCTAAAATAGATATGACTGTGAGGGTTAGAGATAACCTGATTGGTGGATTTATTTTGATGGTGGATGGTAAAATGCTGGATGCCACCATAGCCAACAAGCTAAAGGAGCTGAAAAAGAAACTGTTGAGTTAAACACTATCGGTTAAAATTGTACGAATGGAAAATATTAGACCTGCCGAGGTTTCGGAACTATTAAAAAAACAAATACAAGGTTTTACCGCAGAAACTAACCTCCAAGAGGTGGGCACGGTTTTGCAGGTTGGCGATGGTATTGCCCGAATTTACGGACTCAACAATGTGAGGGCAAACGAGCTGGTGGAGTTTGAATCGTGTAAGGGTATTGTTTTAAACCTTGAACAAGATAATGTTGGAGTTGTGCTATTGGGCGCAACCAGCGAAATTAAGGAAGGGGATATTGTTAAACGTACCGGCACCATAGCCTCGGTAAAAGTGGGCGAAGGTATGTTAGGCAGGGTAATAAACACCAACGGTGATCCCATCGACGGTAAAGGAAGCATCGATGGCGAATTGTTCGAGTTTCCACTCGAACGAAAAGCACCTGGTGTAATTTATCGCCAACCCGTGCAGGAACCCCTTCAAACTGGGATCAAGTCAATCGACTCAATGATACCAATTGGGCGTGGACAGCGTGAGCTAATCATTGGCGACCGTCAAACAGGAAAAACGGCCATTGCCATTGACACCATTATTAACCAGCGCGAAAACTTTGAAAACGGGAAGCCTGTTTATTGCATTTATGTGGCCATAGGACAAAAAAGCTCTACGGTGGCGCAAATTGTAAAGACGCTAGAAAAGCATGGCGCTATGGAATACACTACCGTAGTAGCATCAAGTGCTGCCGATCCTGCGGCCATGCAATTTTATGCCCCTTTTACCGGTACTGCCCTCGGCGAGTATTTCAGAGATACAGGACGAGCCGCACTTATTATTTTTGACGATTTGAGTAAGCAAGCCGTATCGTATCGTGAGGTGTCACTGTTATTACGTCGCCCACCAGGCCGCGAGGCTTATCCTGGCGATGTATTCTATTTGCACTCCCGCTTGTTAGAGCGTGCAGCAAAAATTATTGAGTCGGACGAAATTGCCGCTCAAATGAATGATTTACCTGAGTGCATCAAGCATAAAGTGAAAGGTGGTGGTTCATTGACTGCACTACCCATTATTGAAACACAAGCAGGTGATGTTTCTGCTTATATTCCTACCAACGTTATTTCCATCACTGATGGGCAAATATTCCTTGAAGGTAATCTTTTTAACGCGGGTATTCGCCCCGCTATTAACGTAGGTATTTCTGTGTCGCGCGTAGGTGGAAACGCCCAAATAAAGTCGATGAAAAAGGTGGCCGGAACCTTGAAACTTGATCAGGCTCAATATCGCGAATTAGAGGCGTTCTCGAAATTTGGCTCCGATTTGGATCCAGCAACAAAAGCTGTATTGGATAAAGGACGTAAAAATGTGGAACTGCTAAAACAAGCACAGTATTCACCTGTTAGCGTAGCCCACCAAGTAGCACTTATTTATTGTGGTACACAAGGTTTATTGGCAGATGTTCCTCTTGATAATATCTTAGAGTTTGAGCAAAGCTATATCGATGATTTGGAAATGGAACATAAAGAAGTGATAGTGGCATTGGGCAATGGTATTTTTACCGAAGAGCAAACCAAAGTTCTCACTAAAGTGGCTGCCGATGTGGCACGCAGATTTAAACCTGTTGAAGAACAATAACAAGCAGTAGCACATGGCCAACTTAAAAGATATACGAACCCGCATAGAATCCGTTAAGACCACGCGACAGGTAACCAGTGCCATGAAAATGGTATCGGCTGCCAAGTTGAAAAGGGCACAGGATCATATCGTAAGGTTCAGACCCTACGCCGAGAAGCTAAATGGTATTGTGTATCATCTGTTGAATACGATGGACGAAGACATGACCATTAATTTAGCTCAGAAAAGGGAGGTCGATCATGTTCTGATGGTGATAGTTACAAGTAACCGGGGTTTGTGCGGTGCCTTTAATTCGCACGTTGTTAAGGAGGTAAACAGGGTGGTAAAGGAGCAGTATTCTTCTCATCTCAAAAATCATTTTATTGATTTTATGGCCATTGGTAAGCAGGGCGAGAAGATATTAAAGTCAACAGGTATTGTTTGTTCGTCACAACATAATGACATATACGGCGAACCAACTTTTAGCAATGTGGAAGTGATATCGGATCAGATTATAACCGATTTTTTAAATAAAAAATACGATAAGGTTTTATTGGTTTATAATGAGTTTGTAAATGCGGGTCAGCAGAAAGTTAATATAGAACAGTTTCTACCTCTGGAACTGCCAATGAAAGATCCCTTGAGCCAGTCTAATTATATTTATGAACCCGACCAAGAAACCATTATACAGCAGCTAATTCCAAAATCGCTGAAGACCATGTTTTATCGTACTATTTTGGATTCGATAGCTGCCGAGCATGGTGCACGGATGACCTCCATGCACAAGGCTACCGACAATGCCTCGGATATGTTAGGTGAGTTAAAACTTAGTTATAATAAAGCTCGCCAAAGTGCCATCACCAACGAGATACTTGAGATTGTTGGTGGAGCCGAGGCGCTTTCGAAATAAGTGTGTTATTTCTAAAACCTTGCATGTAGGATAAGTTTTATAAATTAGATAGATATAATATTTTACGGTTGATGGTGTTTCATCAACCTTTTTTGTGTGAAATTTTTAAAGTTATGAGAATAGAAAACGATATTAAATTAGGCTTTAAAGACGTTATGTTCCGCCCAAAGCGCTCTACCTTAAAAAGCAGGTCGGAAGTGAGTTTGGAGCGCACGTTTAAATTTATGCACAGTAAGGCCACCTGGACTGGCATTCCTATTATGGCAGCCAACATGGATACGGTGGGCACCTTTGAAATGGCAAAGGCACTAAGCGAAAAGCAGGTATTTACCACCATACACAAGCATTACACTACAGCACAATGGGATGCTTTTATGAAGGAAGCTCCCAAAGGGATCGAAAATTATATTGCTGTAAGCACAGGTACTGGTAGCGACGACTTGGGGAGGCTTGCAACTATCATACAAGCACATAAACAACTAAAATTTATTTGTATTGATGTGGCTAATGGGTACTCGCAACATTTTGTAAACTTTGTAAAGAAAACTCGCGAACAATTTACTGATAAAATAATTATTGCCGGCAACGTGGTTACAGGCGAAATGGTTGAAGAGCTATTATTGGGAGGTGCCGATATTGTTAAGGTGGGGATAGGCCCCGGTTCGGTTTGTACAACGCGCGTAAAAACGGGTGTAGGCTACCCACAGCTTTCGGCTATTATTGAATGTGCCGATGCAGCACATGGTTTGGGTGGGCTAATAATAAGCGATGGTGGCTGCTCGGTTCCCGGTGATGTGTCCAAAGCTTTCGGAGCTGGTGCCGATTTTGTGATGTTGGGCGGCATGTTGGCCGGGCACGACCAAAGTGGTGGACAAACCATAACTAAGGATGGTAAGCAATACAAACAGTTTTATGGAATGAGCTCCATAACTGCTATGGAGAAACATGTGGGCGGCGTGGCCGAATACCGTTCCAGCGAAGGCAAGACAGTGGATGTACCTTATCGCGGGTCGGTACATAATACACTAAACGATATTTTAGGAGGCGTGCGCAGTACCTGCACCTACGTCGGTGCGCAACAACTTAAAGAACTATCGAAACGAACTACATTTATTAGGGTTGCGGAGCAGGAAAATAGGGTGTATAATGATTAAATTTTAGTGAGAAAATACAAAATAAAGTTTTCTCGCTGATTTACGCTGATTTAAAAAACGCAGAGTCTCGCAGAGTTTAAAAAGGGACATTCGGTTAAAAATCTCAATAATTTTCTGCGGAAATCAGCGAAAACTCTCTGCGGAAATCAGCTTGAAACTATCCATTTTTTTCCACAGAGGTACGCAGATAAAAAAACACAGAGTCTCGCAGAGTTTTAAAAACAGAAAGCCCCGACAGATTAAATCCTGACGGGGCTTTTTGTTATACAAAAAATTTTTCCTTACTCTTTACTTTCCTTAATAAACCTGTTGCGTGCACGCACAGCTACTAAAAACATAACCGGCGACATAATAAGCGTTAAAACTGTTGAAGTAGTCAAACCAAATATTACCGTCCACGACATAGGCGACCAGAAATCGGCATTGTCACCACCAAAATAAATATGTGGATTTAGTTCGTTTAGCAGACCATAAAAATCGAAGTTAAAACCTATGGCCAGCGGTATCAATCCAAGCACGGTGGTAATGGCGGTAAGCAATACAGGACGCAGCCTTGTTTTTCCGCCCAAAATGATGCACTCTATTTCATCCTGTAAAGATAATCTTCCATTTTCCCCGAGACCTTGCTCCTCCTTCATTTGCCTGCGCAGAATATCAATGTAGTCAATTAAAACGATACCATTATTTACCACAATTCCTGCCAGCGAAACAATACCCACACCAGTCATCAATATCACAAAGTCCATCAAAAGTACCTAATCCCATAAATACCCCAATGGTACTTAGTAATACGGTACCCAGAATAATCAATGGTTTAATCGCAGAGTTAAACTGTGTTATCAATATCATCGAAATAAGTGCAATGGCAAGCAGCAGGGCACCCACCAAAAAATCTGATGTTTCGTTTTGCTGTTCCTGCTCACCGGTCATCTGCCATTTATATCCGGTTGGCATTTTATAATCGCGAAGTATTTCTTTAATCCTGCTGTTTATGGCATTAGCATTATGTCCGGCATTCACGTTTGAGTACACCGTGATAACTCTGGAGTTGTCGATACGATTAATCTGCTCGTAGGTGGATGAATATTTATAGTCTGCCACCGACGAAATAGGAATGTAATAGGGTGTTCCGTCGTGTTCTATCCGCATTTTTAAGTTGAGAAGCTGTGAGGTATTGTTGCGATATTTTTTATCCAAACGCACCATGATATCATACTCATCTTCCTTTTCTTTGTATTTATCCACATTACTGCCAAAAACTGCTGTACGTATGGTACCGGCAACCATTTGGGTTGACAAACCAAAACGACGGGCTTTTTCGCGATCTATCTGCAACACCATTTCAGGTTTGTTGGGGTTAATATCCATTTGCAGCTCTTCGATGCCGGGAATCTTGTCATCACGTATTTCGCGCACCATATCTTGTGCTGTGGCTATAAGTTTTTCAAAATCATTACCCGAAATCTCAATATTTATAGGCTTTCCAACCGGAGGACCATTATCCTCTTTTTCCACGAATATTTTAGCTCCCACAAAACCCACAAATGAATCTGATATTTCTTTCATCACATCGGCTGTACTTACGCCGTCGCGATCAATATATTCAACAAAAGTAATGGTAGTGAGCGATTTATTAGGCGAGCGATCACCCTCGAACATACCGCCCTTGCCAGCACCTATGGTTATACCAACTGATTTTACGATATGCTCATACTTATCAAGGGTTTCGTAAATTTTATCTTCAACCTGGTGTGTAAGTGTATCGGTAACATCTAAATCGGTACCCAAAGGTAATTCGGCCGTTACATAAATTGTTTTCGGCTCATTTTCAGGGAAAAATATTACGTTGGGATTCATAGCTCCAAAGAACATGATAGAAAAAATAAACAATAGAAACGACGACACCAGCAGAACTACCGAGGTTTTATTGCCTAACGCTTTACGTAAAGATTTTTCGTACCTACTTTCCATCATGGGAATTCCCTTTTCCTGAAACCAAATGGCAAAGGGTTTAATAGCAAAAATATTAATTAGGGTGACAATCAAAGGAACAACCAATAAATTACCCCATAGAATAGACCCAAAAATATAACATAACACGCCTACAAAGGCCATTGCGATCAAAATGGTTAAAACCCGCTTGCGATTGCTCGTGGCTCTTATGTCGTCAACCTTCATAAAGGCGGCGGCAAAAACCGGATTTAGCACCAAGGCCACAAAAAGCGACGAGGATAAAACGATAATGAGTGTGATGGGCATATAACCCATGAAATCACCCACAATGCCGGGCCAAAATAGCAAGGGTATAAAAGCTGCCAATGTAGTTGCGGTGGATGATATAATGGGGATAGCAATTTCACTGACCCCCCGTTTCACCGATTCCATCTTGCTCATGCCACCCTCGTGCAGTCGGTATACATTTTCTACCACCACAATGGCATTATCTACAAGCATACCCAGTGCAAGCAGCAAACCAAACAAAATCATGGTGTTTATTGTGTAACCAAATTGCTGCAACAGCCAAAAAGAAATAAACATGGACATGGGTATGGCCAGTCCTGAAAAGATGGCGTTACGTATTCCCATAAATATGTAAAGAACCAATATTACCAATAACATACCCATGATAATACTATTCTCCAGGTTGCTTATTTGATCTTTTATATTTGTGCTTTGGTCGTCGGTAACAACAATGTTAATATCTTGAGGCAGCAGGCCGTCCGCTTGTTTTTGGTTAATTATCCTATATATTTCGTCGGTTGCTTCAAGTAAGTTTTCACCACTCCTTTTTATGATGGATAGCTTAACTACTGGTTTACGGTTCAAAACAGAGATGGATGTTTTTTCTTCAAAGCCATCCACCACATCAGCTACGTCTCTCAGGTATCTGATATGGCCATCTTTAGCACTCACTATGGTATTTTTTATCTCCTCCATAGTTTTGTAATCGGCCTGTGTAGTAATAGATCTCCTGGTACCGTCGATGCGCAGCTCCCCTGAACCTATGTTCACATTTTCGGCCATTAACGCTTGCTCCACATCAAAGAAGGTAAGATCCATGGCTTCTAAACGGAATGGATCCACGTTTATCTGTATCTCCCTTTCGTCAACACCAATGATATCAGCCTTACGAACGGAGCGAAGTGCTTCAAACTCATCCTGTAATTCTTCGGCAAACTTTTTTAGTTCGTAGATAGAGTAATCACCCGAAAGGTTAATGTTGAGGATGGGGAATTCGTTAAAATCTACATCGTCAACAGCAGGTTCTTGTTCCAAATCATCGGGTAACTCCGATTTTGCTTTGTCAACCTGATCTTTCACATCCTGAAGGGCTTGTTCTACCTCAACATCTGTGTCGAATTCAATGGCAATTAAACTATAATCCTGATACGAGGATGAGGACATCTTTTTTACGCCGTTCAATCCTTTCAGCTCCTTTTCGATGGGTCGTGTTACCAAATTCTCCATATCCGCTGGACTATTACCCGGGTGCATCGTGCGAACCATGATAAAAGGTACCACAATCTCAGGAAATAGTTCGCGATCCATCTTTTGGTACGACATGATGCCTGCCACTAACAAAAAGAACGTCAACAGATAGATGGTGTTTTTATTTTTTAAAGCAACAAAAGTGGGTTTAAACTTTTTATAATCCCTGTCTTCGACCTTTGCAACTTTTTCGTTTTCGTTGGTCATCAGTGTATTTCTTACGAATTAATAATTTTAATTTCGGTACCATTAACAATTTGGTTATATCCTTTGGTAACAATCGCATCGCCATCCTTTAAGCCTTCGGATATGATGGATTTGTTGTTGGTATTAAAAATAGATTTCACATATTGTTTTTTGGCGTAGGTTTTACCGTCCTTTTGTTCGGTTACAAACAAAAATTCGCCCTCAAAATCCTTTTTTACCAAAATAGATGGCACAATTAATAAACTGTCGGCAGTATACACCTTAAGCTTTACAACCGAAATTAAGTTCGGTTTAATACTATGCTCCTGATTATTTAGGTTAATGCGCACCCTAAAAGTTCTGGAAATATCATTAATTACGGTAGATGAGCGGAAAATAGTTGCTCCTATTGTTTTTTCTAACGCCGGAAGAAAAACAAAGGCAGAATCGCCGTTATTGATCATTCCCACAAAACGTTCGCCTACCTCGGCATCCACATAAATATCGTCGATATTCACCACGCGTGCAAAAGGTGTATTGGGGCTTGCTATCTCTCCTGTTTTTTGGAATATCTCATCCACCACGCCATTTATTTGCGATTTTACTGTGGACATAGCCATTTGCGCCTGCAAAGCTTTTAGATTTTGTTCTTGTGCTTCATATTGCGCCTTAGCCTGCAGATATTCAATCTCGGATCCAATTTTTTGATCCCATATATTTTTACGACGCTCAAAAGTAGTGGTTGCTAGTTCAAGGTTCGCCTTAGCTTGCTCTATCTGACTTTCAATGGCATCGTTGTTTAAATAAGCCAATACTTGTCCTTTGTTCACCCTGTCGCCCTCTTTAACTGCGATACGGGTTATTTTACCTGCCCCCTCGGGGCTCACCAAGGTATTTCCATCAGTTTTTACCTTGCCCGTTACCTCAACAAAGTGATTGTATGTTTGAGGGCGCACTATCTCAGTAGCCACATTAACCGTATTGCCCGCTGTACCGCCTTCCTTTTCAATCTCTTCCTCAAGCGAGGAGATTTCGTTTTTCAGTTCACTTAGCTGTTTTTTGTAATCTGCTAATTGTTCTTTTTTATCCACGCCATCGTTACAGCTTGCTGCCGATAGAACTAACATAG
This sequence comes from Saccharicrinis sp., assembly GCA_024635585.1. GTDB lineage: Bacteria > Bacteroidota > Bacteroidia > Bacteroidales > Marinilabiliaceae > Saccharicrinis. Next base: position 34,935 of record JAGXIP010000006.1, read on the forward strand.
CCAGTGCAGATGCTTTAATTATTTTTTTTATTGGATGTATCATAGTATAATCAGATTATATAATTTATAGTTGGGCAGTTGCTTTTTTAAAGTTCAAATACATATTAAAATAATTGGTTGATGCAGATCTTAAGCCGATAATAGTTTCTACCACCTTATTTTCGTTTTGCGAGAGTTCAAGGCTCGATGCCAAACCATTTTTAAATTTAAGTAAACTCTTATCGTAAATACGTGTGGCAATTTCAAGAGCCTCCTGTGCATTATTGTACTGCTCCTTGCCATTTGCCAAATTGGTTTTAGCAATCAATAAATCTCTTTCGAGACTTTGCTCCAGCATCCGTGACTCTACATTAAGTTTTGTAAGCGCTATCTTCTTTTGTTTTAACTGTGCCGACCGCTGCCCACTCGAAAAAATAGGGACACTCAGCGTTAATCCAATAACTGCCCCATCCGTGTTAATCAAATTGCTTAGATCATCGCCCAGCATGGTATAATCGTAACTGGCAAAAGCACTTAAGCGCGGCATGGCTTGAGCTTTCTGGTTCTTTATATCCAAACGCTGAATGTCAGTTTGGGTGAGCAAACTTCTGTAATCAATATGGCTGTGCAGATCCATATCGGATGATGGGTTTAGTGTCACAATAGACAATAGATCGTTGATATTATCGCTAATTTTAAGTGGTTTGTCAATATCGTAACCCATCGAAAACTTTAAAATAGCCATGGTAACCGTTTGCTGCCTCTTTGCTTCCAAATATAATCGTTCCGATTCATTTAGCATCAGCTTTATTTGGTCTACATCGGTATCTTCCTTTAGTCCGTTATCAAAATATACTTTGGTTTCCTCGTAAGTTTGCTGGTTCGTTTCCATACTTTTTTTAAAATCACGGATATTCTCCTCGGCAATGGAAGCTAAAAAATAAACCTCGGCAACCGTTTGTTTGATTTCAATGTCTGTTTTTTCCTTGGCATCTTCTGATAACTTCACATACACTTTACTAGCCTGCAAACCAACTAAGTAAGAACCATCGAACAGCAACTGATCCACCCTACCACCAATAGTACTGCTATAATTCGTTCCCATTTTAAACCGTTGGGTTTGACCGTTAATCTGAGCCACAATTTCCTGAATCAATAAATTTTTATTGAACGATCCATTTGCCGCTATCTGCGGAAGGCCTATGGCCAGTGTTTCATTTACTTTTTTACGGGCAATCTCAATGTCGTGCTCGGCGTTAATACTTTGGTAGCCAAACTCGGTGGCATAGGCCATTGCTTGATTTAAACTAACTTCGAGCGTGTCGCTCTGAGCATAATTGGGTGAACATAGGCAAAGAGCCAACAGCACCAGTAACAGCTTAATTTTAGTATTCATAAATATCTAATTTATTATATCTTAAAGAAGTTTTTCTTTGAAAAGTTCATTGAATAAGTGGCGTCCCTTTTCTGAACAGATACCATTCATATGGTAAATGAAAAATTGGTCGGAGTATTTTTTGGAACTCAAATCGCTTTCGGTAAACGCCTCAATTTCGGGATAAAACATGGCCGAAAATAGCATAATGGAAAGCTTGCACATAAACTCTACATCAATATCCTCGCGTAATAGACCCTGCTTTTGTCCTTCCCTAATAAATTTTTCGGTAGAGCGACGGATAAAATCCGATTTAAATGAGCGAAAGTCGTTGAATATATTGGGATAAAATTTTTTTAAATCATAGATAAAAGATGGTTTTAATTCACGGTAGGTTTCTATATATTTTTTCCTTTGCTCAATTTCTTTCTCAATCACGTTTAAATCCGATGGATTGTAATCGTCAGTAATGCTTGCCATAGCACCCTTAATATTTTCCATGGTTTTTTTTACAAGCTCGGTTTTATCTTTATAAACCTGATAAAGTGTTTTTTTGGAGATGCCCAATTGAGTAGCTATATCGTCCATGCTAACGCTTTTAATGCCGTATTGCAAAAAAAGTGGTGTTATTTTATCTATATATGGATCCATTTCCTTCATAATGGCAAAAGTAATAAACAATTACAAAAAAGGAAACTATTTACATGTTAAAAGTTTTTAAAGTTTTTAGCTTAGGTTCTATGTTTGGAGTTAAGAGTTTTGGATTAGATTCCTGTGTTTAAATAGTAAAGCACAAAGAACCCCTGTGCTCTTTTCATCAGACCCAAGTGTTGCGCATGACCTTTTTATTATTTAAAAACTGTGAATTGAAGACTTTACAACGGAAAATTGAAGTGGATATAAAACAAAAAAAGCACCTAATAAATAGATGCTAATTTTTTCAATACGTTTGGTTAGCGATTGATTAGATGACCATTAAAACAATAATAGTAAGAAGAACCATGATTTGAAGTGCAAGAAATCGAACAGGAATGTCAATATTCTTGAAGTTAAGAAACCTGTAATCAATTAGTTTTTTCATAAATTATTTAATTTTACAATGTATTCTAATGCTTAGACTGATATTTTTATCAAAGGTTGCGTTTGTAGAAAAAAAATGTTAATTCATAATCATTCTAATTTATTTAACCTACAAATAATATTGGAAATTTTATTAAAAAAAGACACTAACCTCTTTTATTTATCTTTATTATTACCTTTATTTGTGAAAACGAAATTTTATCGTGTTTAGTATTCAAAACATATCATCTTCTCCTAAAGCAAAGAGCAACTTCTCAGCTTCTTTTGAAAACCATTTTTTTGTGGTAATAGATATGATGTGCCGAATGATGATGACCCTTTAGTGTCGCGGCGCGTTGTATGTGAATAATAACTAACAATAACTTCTCATTATAATGCGCCAGGCATAATTGGGCGAAGTTTAAAAAAGTTTTTTATTCATTTAATATTTATATACCATGGCTCAATTAAAATTTGAAACACTTCAGTTGCACGCTGGGCATCAGATAGATGCCGAAACAAATTCGCGAGCAGTACCCCTTTATCAAACTTCGTCGTTTGTATTCAACGATGCCAAACATGCCGCCAACCTCTTTGGCTTAAAGGAGTTCGGGAATATTTACACCCGAATTATGAACCCTACTACGGACGTGTTTGAAAAAAGAATGGCTGCCTTAGAGGGGGGAGTTGCTGCTCTAGCCGTTGCATCAGGATTGGCCGCACAGTTTATTGCACTCAATAATATAATTCAAGCTGGCGATAACTTTGTTTCTACATCCTATTTATATGGCGGAACCTATAACCAGTTTAAAGTGCAATTTAAGCGCTTGGGTATAGAAGCTCGTTTGGTAGAAGGCGATAAACCTGAAGACTACGAAGCACAAATTGATGATAACACCAAGGCACTTTATGTAGAGACCATTGGAAATCCACGTTTCAACATTCCGGATTTTGAAAAATTGGCTGCCATTGCTAAAAAGCACGGTATTCCGCTTATTGTAGATAATACTTTTGGTGCAGGTGGATATCTTTTCCGTCCGTTGGAGCATGGTGCTAATATTGTTGTGGAGTCGGCTACCAAATGGATAGGAGGACACGGCACTTCGATTGGTGGAGTAATTATTGATGGCGGTAACTTTAATTGGGGCAATGGTAAGTTTCCGTCCCTTACAGAACCCAGCGAAGGATATCATGGTCTTAAATTTTGGGAAGTATTTGGCGAAGGAAGCCCTTTCGGAAACATTGCCTTTGCTATACGCTGCAGGGTAGAAGGACTGCGCGATTTTGGGCCAGCATTAAGCCCTTTTAACTCATTTCTCCTCATCCAAGGCTTGGAAACATTATCGCTAAGACTTGATCGTACGGTAGAGAATGCACTTAAAGTAGCCACTTGGCTTGAGAACCATGAGGAAGTAGAGTACGTAAACTATCCCGGTTTGGAGAGCTCACCTTATCATCAATTAGCCAAAAAATATTTGAAGCGTGGCTTTGGCGGTGTAATGACATTTAAAGTAAAAGGCGGAAATGAACGTGGAGACAAGTTTATCGAATCCTTGCAATTGGTTAGTCACCTGGCTAATGTGGGCGATGCCAAAACATTGATTATCAACCCTGCTACCACAACGCATGAGCAATTATCGCCACAAGCACAAAAAGCAGCCGGTGTTGAACCAGGTTTGCTTCGCCTATCCATAGGTATTGAGCATATCGACGATATTATTGACGATTTAAAAGAGGGTTTTAAAAACTCTTAAAGTGTATATTTGGCCATTGAAGCGAATGCTGCTTCAATGGCTTATTTATTCATACATATTACGATGAAGAAAAAATTGACAATTGGCTTGGCGGGCTTTGGTGTGGTGGGTCAAGGTTTAATTGATGTACTCAAGGAAAGTCCTGCCCTGGATGCCGAGGTTATTAAGATATGTGTTAAAAATCGGAAAGAGCGGAGCTTACCCGAAAGGATGTTTTGCTATTCAGCAGATGAGCTGATTAACGACGACAATATCAATTTGATTGTAGAGTTAATTTCAGACTCCCAAGAGGCATATCGCATAGTTACGTCCGCATTGAAAAAAGGTAAAAATGTAGTGTCGGCTAATAAAAAAATGATTGCTGAAAATTTGACGGAGCTAATTCAGCTTCAGGAACAATATGGCGTTTCGTTGCTTTATGAGGCGTCTGCTTGCGGCAGCATCCCTGTCATCCGAAATCTTGAAGAGTATTACGATAATGATTTGTTGTTATCGGTTACCGGTATCCTCAACGGTTCGTCGAATTATATCCTATCCAAAATTTTCGACCACAATAAAGGTTATAACGAATCGCTTAAAGAAGCTCAGGATTTAGGCTTTGCCGAGGCAGATCCCAGTTTTGATGTGGATGGTTTCGATTCTTTATTCAAGCTGGTTATTTTAACCGTACATAGTTTCGGCACCATCGTTAACCCAAAGGATGTGCTTAATTACGGTATTTCTAATATCTCGGACTTTGATATTCAATATGCCAAAGAAAAAGGATACAAAATAAAGCTGGTTGGGCAGGTCGAAAAACTGGACGAAAATAAAATATCTCTTTTTGTTTTACCTCGCTTAGTGCGAAAGGATAAGTATATTTATAGTGTAGAGGAAGAATTTAACGGGGTAGTAATTAAGGGCTTGGCCTACGACAAACAATTTATGTTTGGCAAAGGAGCTGGAGCTCACCCAACCGGATCGGCTGTACTATCGGATATAACCGCCACTGGAAACGACTATAAATACGAATATAAAAAGAAGAATAACTATCGCGATTTTTTTTACGAGCAGACTGGCGAATTGGAGATTTATCTTCGTTATAAAAATAAAGAAGATTTAGCACAGTTTAACTTTATAAGTATAACTGAAGAATATACCGGCCCAAAATACAATTATAAAATAGGCCTGATTAAACTAAAAGATTTAATTACAATAAAGGATAAATTGCGCGAGATGGATATTTTTATTGCCGTTACACGCAAAACGTTAAACTACTAAAAAAATACCACTGAGGTACTAAGAGCAAAAGTTTCACTAAGCTTTTTTCTGAGTTTTTCTTGATATTCTTAGTGCCTTAGTGGTTATACTTGTACTTACCTGTACTTCTCAAATCTACTTTTTAGTTTCGTACAGTGCTTTAGAAACATTCATGGCATAGCCACCAATATTTTTGCACTCTCGAAGAATATCCGAAAAAGCCGCCCCTTGATTAGTATCGTATTCGTTATTTTTTAGGCTTTCACTTTGCTCCTCTTTTAATTGCTGGTAATACTGATTGATTTGGTGGGTAATTTTTTCCACCTTGTCCATATTTACCTTCTTTTCGTTTACATTAAGGTTTTGCCACATTATGGTAAGTCCCTCCTCAACTAAATTGAACATTACATTGAGTTTTTTCATCAGCACGGACGAAAAATTAATTCGGTTCTTTTGCATCTTGTTAATAACGCGGGTAAGAGCAAAACTAGCATCGCCAATGTGTTCGAGTTCGCTCACCAACTTAAGCATGGCTCTGATGCTTTTTCGACTCTGATCGCTCAGTTTACCCTGCGATACTTTTGCCAGATAACCAGCCACCTCTTCTTCTACATCGTCACTAACCGAGTTGTATTTTTCAATTGCCGAATACATCTTTTTAAAACGCTTCTCGTTCGTCTCCATTAATAATCGACGGCTAAAACCTAACATTTTGTTGGTGTGCTTAGCAAAGGATTGTAATTCCTTTTTAGCTTGCAAAATACACAGTTCGGCAGTAGAGAGCATGCCTGTGGTAATGTATTTTAGTTTAAACTCTTCGCCCTCCTCGCCACTGTGCGGAACAAGCCAAATGATGGCACGCTTGATTGAAGGTACAAAAGCTATAAACAAAAGTAGGTTGATAACATTAAAAGAGGTATGAAACAGGGCAAGCGAAAATGGAATAAGTGCCTGAGGATTGCTGATAGAAACTGCATTTATACTGGTGATAATCCGTTCGACATAAGCAGTATAAGGGCCAAAAATACTAAGCATCCAAATTACACCAAACAAGTTAAAAAGCAAATGGAATCTGGCTGTCCGCTTAGAAGATATGTTACCTATGGTGGCTGCCAGGTTTGGCGTAATGGTGGTTCCTAAATTTTCGCCCAGTATCATGGCTGCCCCTAATTCGTAGGGAATCCAGCCCTGGTTACACATTACAAAGGTAATGGCCAAAGTGGCACCCGATGATTGAATAATAACTGTGAGCAGACTGCCAATGAACACAAACAGCAATACGGATAGGAAACCAAGATTGGTGTAATTAGATAAAAAACTTAAAATTCCGGGGTTGCTATCTATATCCGGAACCGTAGAGCTTATAAAACCCAAGCTCATAAATAGAAGCGAAAAACCTATAATGGCTTCGCCCCATGATTTATGCCTGTTTACCTTTGAAAAAACCAACGGAAAACCAACGGCCATAAGCGGAAGTGCATATTCCGTTAAATTAAACCTAAAACCAAACAGCGAAATAAGCCACCCTGTAACTGTGGTACCCACATTGGCACCCATCACTACCCCAATGGACTCCACCAATGACACCAAGCCGGCATTTACAAAACTTACCACCATTAAAACAGTGGCACTCGACGATTGTATAGTTGCCGAAACCAGCAGCCCTGTCAGCACACCCAAAAAGCGGTTCTTGGTCATGGCTGCAAAGATGCTCCTCATCTTTATACCCGCCACTTTTTGTAAGGCTTCGCTCATAAGCTTCATTCCATACAAAAAAAGGCCTACAGCACCTATTAGCTTTAATAAATCTATGAGTGAATAATCCATCGAACCGTATTAATCGTAAATTTGGTGTTACAAAAATAACAACATTTTTACATTCAATATGTTTTGTGCAATAAATGATAGTTATTTATTGAAAAAAAGACTTAAAAAAACAATATGCAATACGATTATATTATAGCAGGTTCGGGATGCGCAGGGTTAAGTCTTTTATGCAGCATACTATTAGAGCCTAAACTCAAGGGTAAAAAAATTTTGGTACTTGATAAAGCAAAAAAAACAAACAACGATCGCACGTGGTGCTACTGGGAAAAAGAAGAAGGCCTGTTTGAACCTATCGTGCACCATCAATGGAAAACATTGGAATTTTTGTCCAACGATTTTAACAGACAATTTCACCTTAAACATCACTCTTACAAAATGATACGTGGCATCGATTTCTATACTTACATTCTGAAATATGCCGAAGAATTCAAAAATGTGTCATTTAAACAGGAAAGTATCGAGAAAATAGAAAGCGAAAATAAATTTGCCTTTGTGCAAACGGATCAATCGCGATACAAAGCAAAATATGTTTTTAACTCAACTCCCCTATTCTACCCAAAGATAAATACCAAAAATTCGCTGTTGCAGCATTTTGAAGGTTGGGTAATAAAAACCAAGGACAATGTTTTTGACAGTAACGTGGGCACTTTAATGGATTTTACGCTTAACCAAAAAAATGGCGCTACGTTTATGTACGTTTTGCCAACCTCCCAGTCCGAAGCTTTGGTTGAATATACTCTATTTAGCCCTACCCTATTGCCCAAACAGGAGTACAAAAAAGCATTGGAAAATTATATTAAGGATGATTTAAAAATTGAAAATTACGAAATCGTTCATACAGAATTTGGGGTTATCCCAATGACTCAGGCAAAATTTTCGCGTAAACCAAAACAGACAAGCAACATAATAAATTTAGGCACTGCCGGGGGGTTTACCAAAGCCAGCAGTGGATATACCTTTCAGTTTATTCAAAAAAATACATTATCAATCGTTGATGCACTCAAAAATGATCGAAAACCCATTAAAAAACTAAGCTTTCGCGATAAAATGTACCAATGGTACGACCGTACTTTGTTAGAGGTAATTCTATCGGGGAAAATAAGTGGCAAGGATATTTTCTCCATTCTGTTCAAAACAGTATCCCCCGAGCGTATCTTGGTTTTCTTAGGTAATGAAAGTAGCATTTGGGATGATTTGATAATAATGAAAAGCTTGCCGGTTATACCTTTTTTAAAGGCTGGTATTAAGCAGTTGGGTTTTTGGCGGATAGATACTTGAACATTGCAATAGCATGATATTTTTACAATACCGAAGATATGTAAATACCAGTTAAAGTTGCTATTCCAAAGCTTAGCAGTGTGCCTACCAATATGTATTCGTTTTTATACGATGATTTGTAACGTAAAATTGATTTCGCAGCTATTATAAGTCCTACAGCGGCATATTGCGAAACCAATATTAAAGAAAACACAAGGTATCGTTCCATTATTCCTATGAGCTTGCCTGCATTTGGTAAGCTTTTTTCACTTGCATTTTCATTAGGGGTATCGCCAGCAGGGGTTTCAATTTTGAATATTGCAAAAATATTTTTCATAAAGATATTTGTTGGCTTCGAAAGTAATACAAAACCAAAAGCAATAAATATAGTGTTATACGATAGATCGAAAATGTAATTAATACTATATAAGTGTAAATATAATCCCGATATGCTTGCGAGAATAATGAGGTGTAATGCCTGATCGTAAAAGAAATAGTTAATATCTTTATTCTTTCTCTCCGCTGTAATTTGCAGATAACTTTTTAATACGTCGATCCCAAAATGCAATATGGTTATTATAAGTGCTGCACCCCAAAAATGAAAGTCGAATGATAGAATATATGAACAGAAAAACACCATTACAACATGATAAATATGCTGTACTGAAACAATTTTTTGTCGTTTTAAATTACTCCAACGGTGTGGCTGAAATATATAATCGGCCAATAGATGCGCAATAATTTGTAACAGAATTAATTTCGGAATCATCGGTCAAAGTATTTTTCGAAGTAATTTACTGATTTTTCTATAGATAGCCAACCCGCTGCCGTAGAATGCTGACTAATGGTAGATTGAATTTTACCAAGCTTGCTGCTAATTTCCTTCTCACTTAACCCTAATAGCTTGTAATAAATTACTTCGCACTGCTTGGCCGAACAGCGTGATAAAACCATATCTAATAATGCAACAACCGTATCAAAGTTATCTTGCATTTGCTTGTCAGGACTACGAAAATACATGGTTCTTTTTATGGTAACTTTTCGCTTATCCGAAGTGCTAAGTTTTTTAATGGCTCTACCCGATAGATAAATTGCTTCGCCATCTAAAATAGCATGTTCCACGTCAATTTCGTGCAGTGGTGCCACAGCTATTGCCAATCGCACAGCGTGTTCTTTAAAATATTTAATACGCGGATTTTTGCTTTCGGTGATTTTGCTGGTATATGATTTTAAATACGTTTTAAGGATAAGTGCTATCCGTAGGGCGTATTGAGGTGAATTGATGGCACATTCAATGTAGTCTCCTTGTGCGATTCTGCCATAGAATTGACTTTTACCATATTTGATGGATAAATCAGCAAGTAGATTGTTAATATCTATCCCAAGGTTTATCTTATCCTCATGATTTAAGGAAGTGTAGGAGATAATATCAGCCGATATAGTTGCTTTATTCATAATTAATATTGGTAATTTAACGCATATTTACTATGTATCGGTAAATATACGAATATATATTGGGTATCGCCAATAATAACGTTATATTATAAAATTAAATGTCTTATGGCAGAATTTAATTTATTAATTTACTAATAAGGTATATATATTAGTGTTATTGCCGATATGGCTATAGGATTCCAGTATAAGAACTTATAAACCTGTCTTCCCAGATAGGAAATATTTGTAGTGGCTAAACTAGTGTCATTTGCATATAAATCTGTTGCATGCATAAATTTACGTTGCAATTCCATCTATGCTAAGAGGAGTATTCTTTGATTTATAGTTTCATTGGCCAAAATATAAAAGACACAACAAATGTTTTATCTTTGGAGTTTCGGATTGCTTGCATATCTAAAAACGAAAACCATGTGGTTCTATGCAAGAATGTAAATGTCATGCTATTGTTGGATTATTAGGTTCGATAGGCAGAAATGATTAAATAATTAAGGAGTGCCGCCCTAACTATAAATAACGTAAAATATAAGTCAAACATTTAGTAATGAGCATAAAAACAGAATACTTTATTACAATTTTACTTTTCATATCCATCTGCTATATATATAAAGGACAAGAAAGGATATCGCATAATGATGGCAAAGGCTGGGATGGCAGTTATTATTATGCGGCAACAGAGCAAATACAGCAAGGAAAATATTCCATTACCGGACAACTACCATTTGTAAACAGATATGCAAACCACTTTATTATAGGCAAATACGCAAAAATAACCAATACTAATATTTTAGATAGTGCGTTAATTGTAAACTTGACAGGGGCATTTCTTACCGTATTATTATTAACAAGTTGGTTAAGATTATTTTTACTTAGGGGCTGGATCCGAATTCTCCTAATGAGTATGTTCATGCTTACATGGCACGCATCCATACGCGAATTGTTTCATCAGCCTATGGGTTCCGACGCCTGGGGAACCACCTCTCTTGTGGCAGCCCTATTATTGCTTAACTCCATACGAAATGCCTATTTACAGGGAAAGTCTATACTATTGAGTGTAATTTTATTTTCGATTGTTGTATCAATAGGTACCTTGTTTAGAGAGTCGATAGCGGCTTTTGCTGTGGCTATATTTTTTATTTGTAACCCCTTATCTGTTATAAAAATACAGATAGGTGGTAAGTTTTTATCTAATGTCGTTCATCCTTTATGGAATTTATATTATAAAAAAATCACGCTATTATTCTTCATTCCTTTTTTCAGTATTTTATTAACAAAGTTTTTCATATCATTGTTAGTGACTTCTACTTCGGAGTTTCCGTACTCTTACATAAAAACATTGGTGAAATTATTTTACACAAAAACTCCATCTGAATTTTTAACTGGCGTATTTATAGCATTTGGCCCTTTATTGGTAATAGTCCCTTTTTACTATAAATACTTCCGCAATATTTTTATGGCTAATCAGGAGTTAATACTCTTGTTGATGGCATCTGTATTTGCCGGATATTTTGGGGGGGGCGATACGGAACGGATTTTATATTTTTCGGGCTTTCCGATAGTCTTCGTTGCAATGGGCGTATCTATTGAAAAACTATACTATACAGCAAATAGGTGGTGGTTATTTGTTATAATAGGGCTGCAAACATTTGCTGCCAGAGTTTATTGGTATCTGCCTGATTTCCCTAATAACTTTGACAATATCCCAATCCCATTTTTTGGTTTACTGGGCAATAAATTCCCTTATCTATTTCTGTATTCTCACTATGGCAATATTTATGTGCATACATTATTGTTAACGGAATATATACTTTTGTTCGCGATAACGTATTATATTCTAAGGAATAATACCATTAGGCTTAAACATATCTTTAGTTTTAAAAGAGTACGACCAACTTCGGTGCAATGAATCCGAATTACAATATAAAACCAGATGTATTTATTAACTGTATTAAGAACATGTTTCCTAAAAGCTCCATGTGAAAACGGAAATTTGGCTTGGGTAGATTTAACATATCTGAAAGGACTAAATTTATGCCTTTGGAGGATATTCTTAAATTAAACCTGCCAAATAGCTACAATTCCGAACCTGATCATTCATTAGGCGATATTAAATATCTTCATCTTAATTTTTTAAGTGCCATGCGGTTTGCTCAAATATTAAACAACCAAAGTGGAAAGCTTGATGAAGGGGGTGTTATTTCGATTACGATATATACATTGCCACATCAGAGTCCGAGGGAGATAATCGTGCAACATATTCTTTGTATCATTATTTTACGAAGAGATAAGAAAGTTATAAATTATACATGATGAAAGTACTTTTATTGGGAGAATTTAGTGGAATGCATCAAAACTTGGCAATGGGTTTGCGCGAACATGGTGTGCACGTTACGGTGGCTTCGGATGGCGATACATGGAAAAATTATTCCCGTGATATTGATTTGTCGAGAAGCACAGACAAGCATCGTAATTATTTTTTGGCCAAGGTATTAAAAGCCTTACCCAAATTATCGGGTTACGATGTGGTTCAACTTAATTGCCCAAAGTTTCTGCTAGCCACTCCAAATTTCAACAATATAATTTTTAGTTTTATTAAAAAAGTTAATCCTAATATATTTTTGGGAGCGCATGGTATGGATCCCAATTATATAAGCTATGCACTTAGCGGTAAATTAAAATATTCTGTTTTTCAGATACCTCCTATTCAAAATGATCCACTTATTCAGAACCTGAAAAAATTAGTAACTGACAAATCTGAAGTGGCGTTAAATGATAAGGTTGCCTCAGATGTTAAAGGTGTAATCGCTTCGGGCGTAGGTTATTATTTATCTTATAAAGATAAATACCCATCTAAAACTATTTATATTCCATTGGCTATTGATACTGAGCAGCACCCCTATGTTAATACTTTAGAAAAAGACACAAAAAAAATAAAGTTTTTTTTAGGCATGATGAAAGGACGAGTTGTGCGAAAAGGTACTGACGTGATACGTGGCGTACTCGAAGATTTACAACGAAAATATCCTAATGATGTTGGACTTACAATAGTGGAATCGGTGCCTTTCAGCGAATACCAAAAATTGCTGAATGGCTCCCATATTTTATGTGACCAACTCTATTCTTATGGTCTCGGACTCAATGGACTCATAGCACAATCAAAAGGTCTTATTGTAGCTGGTGGTGCCGACGAAGAGGTGTACAAGTTGATAGGGGAAACACAAAACAAACCCATCATAAATTTAAATGTGGGCGAAAGCCTTATGTTGGAAACATTTGAACGTTTATTGGATAATAAAGATAAGCTAAAAGAGCTTTCGTTAAAGAATAGGGCGTTAGTCGTAAAGCATCACGATTCGAGAGTAGCAGCAAAAAGACACCTTGACTTTTGGGCGAAGCAAATATAAGAATGAACATGAGGCAAATAATGATACTTTTTAAAAGGTTAATATACTCCTACGCAAACAGTGAACTGATAAAGGTATCTGCTAAAAACTCGCTTCAGGTAGTTGTAAAATTAATTACCGGGCTTTTAACTATTAAAATTACATCCGTTTTTTTAGGAGCATCCGGAATGGCGCTGTTGAGTCAATTTAGTAATGTTATACAGTTCAGTACCAACATCGCCAATGGCGGCATTATGCACGGGGTAACCAAGCTTACCGCACATTTTGATTATTCAAAGGCAAAGCAAAAACTAATTGTACACAATGCTTTTATAATTACAGTTGTTCTTACAATAATACCCACTCTTTTTTTATTTCTGTTCGCCAATAAAATTTCTCTTACTTTATTTTACGATATTAAATACGCCCCTGTTTTAAGGGCTTCAGGCATATTAATATTTTCGGCAACTATAAATAATTTGTTGCTTGCTTTTGCCAATGGCTTGCAAGTTTATAACAAGTATATTTATCTTAATATAATAAACGGCATAAGCACTTTTTTAATAATGATGCCGGCCATATACTTTTACGGTTTGCAAGGTGCATTATGGTCGCAATATGCATCAAGTCTCGTTATAAGTTCTATAACTATCGGTATTTTATATAAGTACCTACCCTCGTTTAGGCATATAGTTTTTTCA
>JAGXIP010000087.1 GCA_024635585.1 Saccharicrinis sp.
CAAAAGTCCCGTACGTTCAAACCGGAATCTTGGAACTCTTCAAAGAGTCTCTTAAATGTTGATAATGTCATCCTCATTTTTTGCCATCAAAGTAACAGCGAGATCACCGAGTTGGCAATATGTACGAGGCCGAAGGCTTACACTTTATCCAATTTTTATTGTTTAGTTAGTAGTTTCTTTTAATGAAGCCCAACGGTTGCGGTATAAAAAATTGCCGATTGCGGACGCTATCCTGACAAGTTATACGAAAGTTTAAGCGGGATACACCCCTAGAATAACCTACTATTTCGACTATTATTTTTAAACATATTTATTATGGGTAGGTTTTTATTCCGCTATGATTTCATTTTCGGCTGTTTCATCTGCTTTTTTATTCAATTTCCATAACCAATATAATCCGCCAAGTGGTATTCCGAAAGTCCAAGCCGAACTTAAATATCCCATATATGAAAAACTAATTCCAAATAGTATTTGAAAACTTAATAAACTAAACGTAAATCCGTAAACTGCACTGTAAGTTATCGCTGGAACATTCAGAAATATCACTGCAATATATTTCAGCCATTTTTTCTTTAGATTACTTTTCTTAATTTTTTTAATTATCCAGATATTAAATATCGGGACACAGATTGCTAAAATTCCAAATAGCCAGAACAAAGTCATATCTGGAATTTTCTCTTTTAAGTCAAGTGTTTTAATGTACAATATTTTATTTGAGCTATCATCAAAGGTAATTTCGAAGACTCCAAACTCTGAATCGTTCGAAAACTCAATTTGTGCTAAAGTTGTATTTGGCGCAGTGCTTTCTTCTTTTACGGTTGAAAAAGTTTTATTTGCTGTCATAAACTTATAGCCCAATTCTTTTCCAAAATTATCAACAATTATTTTTCGAAAATTCACTAGACCTAATTTCAGCGTATCAATATTCGTGTTTTTATAAGCTTCGTTTTCGGTCGCCATAAAGGATATGCTCTTCTCATAGTCTTCTTCTATAAGCGATTCTACAAATCCTTTAGTTGTGTCTTTGTATGTTGATATATTATTAATGAAATCACAGCTTGTAAAAAGCGAAATGGTTACTATGAGTAGTAATGTTTGTTTTATTCTATTCATCTTTTCAAATTGGTGGTAACAGTTAGTGTACGAATAGTAGCCGATTGCGGGCTTAAAACTTATCAAGCTACAGAAAAGCCAAAGCGGGCTATAACAACTCCATTTACAACTATCTTGGCTAGTATTTTTGTACATTGCTGTAAAAAACAGCCCAATCGGGCTACATGGGAAAGGCATGCCCGATTCTCATCCTAAAATGCTCTAAACCATGGCAAATCCCAAAAAATAACCACAAAAAAAATGCACCCGGATTAAAACATACAAATATCTTACAAAAACAGAAAGATAATGTGTAAATATTGCACCCCATAATTAATTGATTACTCCTTGAAAATGAATTGAAAACACTATAGGAAATCAACCGCGTATAATTATGGGACAGGTTTCCGTCAGAGCCCGGACAAGTAGTACAACACCAGCTTCAATCAAGGTAGGCGCAAGCGCTACCGTTGATCGAAGCCTTAATTGTTACCCAACGTTATTTTCTGGTTCATTAAGATTAATCTTTAATACACCTTATGGACAATCCAGATTTTTTATTACTGTAATACCTAAAAACATTACATTCCATAGCATAGATATATCGTGTCCTACCTTTTTCTGTATCATATTCGGTACTACACCACCATTCACCCGTGTATCCTAAAGTACAGTAAGCGCCTGGAATACAAAACCATCCATCAGGGTTTCTATTCCCTGCAGGCAGAGCCTTAAAACCAAAATAATCTGTCCCTTCGCAATCAGCGTTCCATCCAGTATTAGCCATTAATGGGGCTGCAATATTACTTGTGTAACCCTTATCGTTTAAATATTGAATTAAGTCAGACCATTCAGAGTCTGTTGGAACATGCCAGCTAGAAGGGCAAACATTACGACTGTCAGTTACAGTATAATAAGTATATAATCGCCCATAATCTTGCACATTACTTTCATCTCCTGAAAATGCCCATTGATACTTTGGTTCACTTTCACCAGAAATATCTAATGCAGCAGGAGAAGTAGTACTGATAATATCTCCATTTTGAAATTTTGTTGTTTTTAGATTTTCAGCCATCCAAGTCTGAGTGCCAATAACAACAGTATTATATAAATTACCATCAACATCTGTCACTGTATTATCTTCTGGCACTTCTGCTTTATAAAAAATTACACTATCAACTTCAGCCAATGTATGTTCCCCAACAACTTCTCCATCTTTATAAATGTACATAGTTTCCTGAGCCTTTACTGTTACTACAGTTAATAAAGAGACAACTATTAGTAATAATATTTTCTTGATTGTTTTCATTTTTAATTTCCTCCTCGGTTTAGTTTTTTAAGAATTTAATAATTTCAATTTTATCACAAGTATAAATACGACATAGAAACATTCCTTTATTCAAGTCTGATACATTTATACTATGTAATGAATTAAGGATTTCGTTCTTTAGAACTTTACCTTGTAAATCAATAATTTCTACTTTCCATTCACAATCCATTGCTGATTTCCCTTTCACATAAAGTATTTCATTAACTGGATTTGGATAAAGTTGCAATCTGACTTCTGATTGCTGTTCTTGAGAAGGATTTAAAACTTCCGTGGTTATTCCATTAAAATCAAGTCTTCTTATACTACTTAATTCATATGAATTTGAATTTCCATCAATTTCATTAACATTAAAATTACCACCCACAAAGGTTAACTTCCTAATGTCATTGATATAAAAAGAAGAAAAACCTCCTGAATTCTCCTTCACATTAAAAAAACTTTGTGCATTTACACCTATGAATCCTAAACTCACAAATAGAGATACATAAAACTTCAGTTTTCGGTTTAGCATGTTTAGTTATAGTTTAATAATTAATATATTTTTATTGTAATGTACTTCTTATGTTGGGTAACGTGCTTAATAAGAGGCGTGGAACACTTTGAAAAACCAAACTTCCAAACCTCCACCAAGCCGATGCTTTTGTTTTGGACATAAATTTAATATTTTCATTTGCCGAAGCTTTTGCTTCGGCGGCTTATTCGAAGTGCTAAACTACTTAATATCACAAACTGCCCTATGCATTTTATTTATGGTTGGCAACGTTTTTTATTTAGGAAATTCAAATTTTATAGGAACCACATATCTAAATACCACCGCATTATCCATAAATGTCGGAATTTCAAAATCTGGTAATAGATTGATAACTCTAAGTGCTTCTTGTGTAAAGTTTTTACTTATGTTTTTCATTGTATGTTCCCTCTTGAATTCTGCAACTTGTACATTACAAACCTGTCCATTCGTAGAAATGTCAAATTCTACATACACGGTTGCAAAACCTCCTGAATATTTTTCATAGGCATTATTTTCGGATTCTGGATATTTAAGTTCTGAATTTATAAATTTCCATAACTTCCTTTCACCCCCAATATAATCAGGTTTATTAGGTAATTTTTCAAACCATTTATAATCCTTTTTTATCTTGTATTCTGCAATTAATTTATCCTGTGCATCGTAGAAACGTCCTTCTGTTAAATCATAATAACGTTCCTTCTCAATAATTTCTGTTAAAAACCAATTATCACTTACAATCGTATAAGTGTCCGAATATTTTACAGTATCAATTTCCAGACATTTGCTCTTATGTAAATTTCCTGCTTCAGCATCTTTAAACTCAGCAGCAGATTTCAAATCCAAACAGAAACCTTTCTTATCCCCCTTATACATGCGAGTAATTGCTCTATTATAAAAAGCATTCTTATTTGGTATTCCTTCGATGGAAAGAGTGAATAAAGAGTCAGCTTTTATATAATTTCCCTTTTTAAGGTATTCTGTACCTTGTTGGTAATATGTCTGAGACACTACATATGTAGCCTGCAATAAAATTGCAATTGCTATAATATATTTTTTCATAGTTCTTACTCAAATGTTGCCCAACTAGTCGATACACGACATCGTATTACGGTTATTTCTATTATGCGTTTTGTTTTATAGCGTATATTAGTCTGATGCGGAATGATATACGCACCTACTTTAGGTTTGCAGTTATTTTATTACAAAAAAACTGCCTTGCTTATTTATGTAAATGCAATTGTTGCTCTTCTATGCTTATTGTTGATAATGTTTGGTGCGTTTTGGTATCCTTGGTAAAACTCGGTTTATACCTCCCGAAACTTGTCCAAATATGATTAAATCATTGGTTGACCTGCACTTTGTTCATTGGTTTAGAATATTAGTCAGTACTATAATTTTGACGAATCGAATGTAATAAGAATAAATTTAAATATCATAATACTTATTGTTAAAGTTACAAAGCGACTGTCATTTTGAACTGTGAACCTCTCTGAATGAACCTCAAACCTCATTGATTGAGTCGTGAAGTTCTCTGAATGAACCTTGAACCTCGTTTCTTCATTCTTAGGCTCGCAATTGTGGATTTTTACTGGGCGTAGTTATTGCTGCTGTGCTTACCGCAGCGGTAGGGATAGAACGGGAGAAAATGGATAAACCATCCGGCTTACGAACCAATATGATTGCGGTGGGTCTCACGCTTATTATTCTTCTGATCAACTTATTACCCCAATTTACTAGTATAAAATCTATTTTTAAGAAAAAATCTCACCAGTCCTACTAATATCTAAGCGAAAACATTGGGGTTACATTAGAGTTTATATCTTCGTATTTTATTGAAGTAAGGGTGGTTATTTGTAATCAACCTTTGAGATTCATCCCAACTTAAACGTACTAAATAATTTCTTTTATTTAAGGATAAATACCAGAAGGTAAACTAATGAAACACCAAAAGCGAATCATAAAAATAGGGATATTATTAACGATTCTTGCGCTAATTAGTATTTTTGGTGCCGATAGGCTGGTTGTGCAATCGGCATATGGAAGAATCTACAATTCCACGGAAAAGATTCCGCATAATAAAGTTGGTTTGCTACTTGGCACAGGTAAGACTCTTTCAAACGGGCGGATTAATTTGTATTATAAATTTCGGATTGATGCCGCGGTTGAGCTATTCAAGTCGGGTAAAATAGATGTTATTCTCGTGAGTGGCGACAACTCAAGCAAAGATTACGATGAGCCATCTACCATTAAAGATGACTTGATTAAAAATGGTGTACCTGAAGATAGAATATATTTGGATTATGCTGGCTTTAGAACTTTAGATTCTGTTGTTCGCTGTAAAGAGATTTTTGGTCAACACAGCATAACGATAATCTCACAACAATTTCACAACGAAAGAGCTATATTTATTGCAAATCATGAAAAAATTCAGGCCATAGGTTTTAATGCTAAAGACGTTGGTACAAAATATGGCTTCAAAACCCGATTGAGAGAAAAATTAGCCAGAGTAAAAATGATGATTGATTTGATTTTAGGTAAGAATCCGAAATTTTTAGGAGACAAAGTAGATATAAGCGAAATTTAATTACGAATAGAAACTTTAAAAATGGAGATACTACCATATATTCTTAATGGACTATTTCTAGCACTACTAGTGATTCAAATATTCTATCGCTATGCGAATAAAAGACAAATTGAGACTATAATAAAAAATCACTATAAAAGTCAAAGTGCAGAGGTTCAGAATATAGTAAAATTAACAATTACAGAACGGCTCAAATATGGAGTCCCATTGAATTTTATTTTCTCAATGTATAATTTCTTTTTTACAATATTTACAAGGCTAGGAAAAAACCACTTCCGGAAGATAGAAATTTTAAATAAAGAACATAAAGAAGAAATAGTTTATGTTGATTTATATATCAAGAAAAGAAAGTTAATTGAGATCAAAGAGTTCGAGAAATATCAATTTTAAATAGAATTTACCTTTACTGACAATAGCTATTTGGCATAGGGTCGATTGCTATATTTGCAGCTTATTCTTCATTTGAACGGTCTATGCTTTTTGTGTGAGTAGTGATAGTATTTTATTTATAGATAAATTAAAAGCTTGGTTAAGTAATGATCGGAACATTTACTTGTAAATGTGACTTACATCTAATATTAGCAACATTAAAATGAAAGCTGTAGAACAAAACATACCCACCTACGGACTGCAATCCTTTAGTCATCCACAATATGTCGACAGGCAGTTTCATGTGGAGCCTTTTGATGCCAAGCGACATTTTAAAGTTAGTTATCCGCATCGTCACGATTTTTTTGAGGTACTTTATCTCACCAAAGGTTCCGGACTGCATATTATTGATACCCGCGAATATAAAATTGAACCACCCTGTGTGTTTTTCATGTCGCCGGGTCAGGCGCATAAAATTGAGCTTTCGGACGATATTGATGGCTACCTCTTTATTTTCGCCCCCGAGTTTTATCTTTTCGATAAGAACAACCAGAACCGCTTGTTGGAGTTTCCTTTCTTTTTTACTATCCATCAGGATAATCCGCCTTTACAATTAAATGATGCACCGGACGGTGAATTTTTAAAGCACTTGTTTTTGAAAGCCATTGCAGAGTTGGCAAAACCAGAAAGCCGCATTGAGTTGCTGCGCTCTATTTTGGATACCATCTTAAATTACACTTCGATGCTATATCCAAGTGAGGGGCAAGAGCCTAAGTTTGGCAAGGGGCATTTGTTGGTAAAACGTTTTTACCAATTGGTTGAAGAAAACTATCAGAATAATTTAAGTGTAAATCAATATGCGGATATGCTGGCCATCACAGCCAATCATCTTACCCAAACAGTTAAGCAGCTCACCGGACGAACATCGAACGAGGTAATCAGTAGCAAGCTGATATTAGAGATAAAGCGTTTGTTGGTTCACACCAGTCTCTCAGTAACCCAAATTGCCGACAGGCTCAACTTTGCCGATCAATCGTATTTTACAAAGTACTTCAAAAAAGCCATCGGACAAACGCCATTACAGTTTCGGGAGCATATGCGCAATAGGGCGTTGTAGCCATTTACGCAAAAAAGCAGGTAAAATAAAAGCCATCAGGCAGTTGCCTGATGGCTTTTATTATTTGGTACCGAGGGTTTCGCTCCAAGCG
>JAGXIP010000088.1 GCA_024635585.1 Saccharicrinis sp.
AAAGGTAACTATTTTATTTATATATTGAGTATATTAATTATTGACAATTCCTAAGTTGGTTCAAGCAGCGCATCGAGTCGGCGCAATACCACCATGGGCAAAATTACATCGCGGTATTTTCCCCTCACATATACATCGCGTAAACAATCGTCGGCGATTGACCAAATAAAGGAAACTAATTTATTGTGTACTGCGGTATTCATTAATTTAAGTTGCTTGTTTTCATAATGTAGAAAAATTCAAAATCCATTTTCTTTTTAAAACTCAGTAAACTTCAAAAAGACATGATTAATTTTGGTTTTAAAATCTGTTTATTGCATCAATCCTTTAGGAAATTTGCCCGAGGATTGGCTGGTTTGTTTAGGGCAGCTAAAATAGTAAAAAACAAAGGCACAATGAGAAAACGGTTGTACTAAATAAAATAAAAAGTAGTCGTAACTTATCTCAAACAAAACTGTGTGAATGAGAATTAAAGAATAAAACAATTATTCCCTTTTCATATTCAAAGAAATCGCTTTTTCATAATTAACAGATTGCTGGTGTTCGTTCCCGGCAACCATTTTTTTCAGGTGATTGCGATAATACAGATTGGTGCCGTCGGAAATAAAATTCATTTGTTTTGAAATGTTTTCGATTACGATTTTTTCGGTTTCCAGCTTTTTTAGAATTTTATTATCACTCAGGTAGTCGGACATGGCCAGCAACAACTTCATTTCTGTGGTTAAGGTAATTTTTGCCAAATCCAACGCCTTGTCAATGGCCTGTTTGATTTCTTTTTCAACCGATTCAAAGTTATGGTAACAATCCTTTTCTTCTTTTGTAAGGATGCCATATAAAACAGGAGTTTTTCCCATTCCGCCCTGTTTGTACATTACAGACAAAAACATTGTAGCTTTTTCAATATCTCCCGAAGCACCGGTTGTTAGATGCTCTTTCCCGTAAATCAGTTCCTCTGCCACATATCCGCCAAGCATCATGGCTACTCTTGGAATAAGCTCCTTGCGGGAAGTATAATTCCAGGCAAACTTTGAATAAACAAAGCCCAGGTTATTGGCATCGGATGTAACCGAATGAATAACTTCAGGGATGGTTTTTAAAAGCACTGCTGAAAGAATTGCATGTCCGCTTTCGTGCACGGCTGTAATGGCCTGTGTATCATCTTTTCGTTCTTTCCGCATATCTTCAAGAACAGTTGTAATCTCTATTTGCCTGTTATGGATGACCAGGCCCTGAGAAATATATTCACAGTTCAATGTTTTATGTTTTACCGAAAAAAGCAGCTTGTCGGGATGAATGCTTTTGTAAAGGATTTCGGATAGAAAAGCGGATAGTTTGCTTTTTAGTACATGATGAATTGTGGTAAAAATCGGACGCACTCCCTGCGTTGGATAAACACCCTCCTTGTAAATCAAATCAACAACCGATTCATCAAATTCAATATTCAGCCCGGTAAAAGAGCATAAATTTGATGCTACTTTTTTTAGTTCGTTTTGAATAATCTTCACGTAAGCATGGCGGTTTAAAGCCGGATAAATAATATGAATATTTCCCAACCGGGAAACCTGTTCCGCTCTAAACATCTCCTTTAATGCATTCTTAATTTTGGGAATGGTAATTTTAAGTGACTCTTTGTGAAATTCATCGGCATCCATGTCAGCACTAAAATTGTTGCTCATGGTGTAGGCTTCGTCAATGTTCCCAAGCACAAAAATCAGTGACTTTGAAAAATTCCTGACCGAAGGCCGCTTTGCAACAATAAAAACCTTTTTCAGAAATTCAATTGTTTCCATACCCGATAAGCGGAGCAATAATTTACTGACATCCTGGTTTAAGTGCAGGTTAAAATGGGTGCCGGCAAAATCAATGATTGTTTCATACTTATTTCCATTCACAAACAGGATTGGGTTATCGTCCTCTATTGCAATTTTCATTTCGCTGCAATACAATTCCTTGCCTTCCGTAATAATTCCATCCTCAACCTGAACGCCGGCAGTTAATAAATGAGCAAGTGTGTGAATGTAATCTTCAAATGCCCAAAGCCCTCTTTTCCAACTGATATACTGCACTTTCCCTGAATCGATTAATTCCCAAATCATCCGGTTATGGTCGGTTTCCTTTTCGGTACGCAGCGGCCCGACAATTGTGCGTGAATGCTGAAATTCATCCAAAGCAATAATTATGGGAGATGTATCATTGTTTTCGCACAGTTCGCTAAGTGAATCACGAAATGAAAAACTCCCCTGTTTTTCGCCCAAATCAAACTTAAAAAATCGGTTACTGAAATCAATTAATTCTACAAGCCGGTTAACGAGCGATGTTTTTCCTACTCCTGTTAATCCCCAAAGATTTATCACAACCGGTTTCTCCTGAATCTCGGAAAGAATATACCAGGAACTAATACTTTCTATTACTTCATCAATTATTTTGTCAATTCCAATAAATTCTGATTTCAAGATTTGCCTTGCAGCCTCAAGTAAGTTACGTTTTTCCAAAAACTCATTTTTCAAATTCATCATTTTACTTTTCATATTAGTAGCTTTAATTTATGCCAAAACTAAAGCCGCAACTACGTCAAAGCATGACGGACAAAAAATTAAATGAGATTTATTTGTTTAAAAAAAGCATAGCACAGGCACGTGCATCAGAAAGGGCTTGATGGTGATTCAGGTCAATCTCCATAATTCTGCAACAGGCATCTAAACTGGCGGGGCGAAAGCCTTTTGAACGATAAATTTTTACTGTACACTCCCACCTGTCGGAAATACTCAGGTCGGAATAATCCAATCCGTAATCGGCCATTGTTTTCTTTAAAACATTCCTGTCGAATACCTCGTTGTGCGCAACAACTGTTCTCCCAAAAAGCCGTTTTTTAATTTCAGGATACAATTCAACAAAAAAGGGGGCCTTGGCCGTATCTCTTTCCGTGATACCATGAACCTGGATATTATACCAGTTGTACCTGTTATTTGGCGGCTGAATCAATGCTTGATATTCATCGACAATCACGCCGTTTTCAACAGTAACAATACCAACCGCACAAATGTGGTGGTAGATTGCTGTTTCAAAATCTATGGCGGTGAATGTCATTTGTGTACTTTTAACAAGACTGTAAAAAAAGGAAAAATGAGGCAGTTTATTCGTATGTCATTTTCAAAAAAAACAAAGAATGTGTTTTGGGATAGTCAAAACGTGTCGGTTCATTTGTATTTTTTCAATGTTCGTTTTAAATTCTGCTTTACTTCTTTTGCCAGTGTCTGTGGTTCAATGACTTTTACTGTATCACCGTGCTTTAAAATTTGCTGGATAAATTCGTAATTCGGAATGATGTCCAGCGCTATCTGAAACTCTGTTTCATTGTCAATCAGGATTTGCTGCGATTTATGTAAAGGCAGTGTTTTTATGTATTTACCCTGCCCGGGAGAAAAGGATAAAATTACTTTCTGAATATTTTCATTGGAATGTACAACACCAATGATGTTTTCAAATTTCTTTGCAGGATTTAATTTTTCATCATTTATAAAAGTCTCTGCCAAAACGATTAAGTCATTCATCCTGTCGATGCCAAAAGTGATAAAATCATCCTGTTTCCCCAGTATCCCAACCACATACCAGCGGTTCTGGTATTCCTTTAACAGGTAGGGTTTCAATGTATATTTCCGGGTTTTGCCAGTGTGAAAATTAAAATGGTTGAATGATATTTTTCGCTTGTCTTTAATGGCTTTCAGCAAGATTTTTAAGTTTTCGATTCCATTTAAACCACCACCGCCATCAAAGGAGAAGTATTGCAACGCATTCTTGCTTTGCGATAAACTTTCAGTAAGCAATTCTGCAGTATTTACTATTTCCAGAAATCTGAAAAATGATTCCGTGTCGATGCTTTTTTCGTAGTCGATAAAATAGCCTGATTTTTCTCTTTTATAAGTTATTTCGATTCCAAATTCAAAACGGATTTGCTCAAAATCCCTTTCCAATGTCCTGGCTGAGATTTCAAAACCATGATTTCCTAAATATTCCATGATTTCTTTAAAAGAAGGGAATTGCCCTCTGCTAACCTTTTCAATTTCGAGCGTGTATCTTCGGATAGTTCCTTGTGTTGACATGTTGAGGTACTTTTTTATCAGGGCAAATTTAATTCAATAATCGATTTCTTGTATTCCAAAAAATTCCGGCACATTGCCAGAGGCAAATAATATAGCAGAAACTCTTTAAAGATGGACACTTCAATATTTTTTGGTGTGAATAGTAGTCCCAATTTTAGCGTTTTAGTTATTTATTTTCCATCAAATACTTCTTAACAGTAATCCAATCCGGGAATTTTTCTGACCCAAACTGGATAAGCTCTCCGGTAAACTCCCCTGCCCCATTTGTGGTTCTGTCATCAATTAAAAAATCGCCTATATTCAGGTTTTTATGATGAGTCAGTATTAATCTTTTGTGGGCATGTTCCCCAAGATATTTTTTAACCCAGTTTAATTTATCGGCCAATGCCGAATGGTTTTCCCAGGGCGAGGTTGAAAGTATGTATGTGTCAAAATGCCGGCATAGTTCTTTGTAAGAATCTATTGCATTTTCAACAGGTAGCATTTTGCCAAAAATACCAGGAACATCGTCAAGTCTTCCCACGTATTTTATTTTGGTTTGGAAATCAAGCTGGTTAATTCCGGATTGAAAGTCAACCAGGACATTGTCCATATCGACATATAGAATTTTTGATAGCATCATTAATATGCCTGTTTAATACATACAACTTATTTTTGATAATTTTCTCCAACCGGCTTGATTCTCATATTCTACAAAATATATCTTTAGGTCGGCTTGATTTTCATATTTAACGAAGAATACTTTCTTTTTCGATTGGTTTGGGTATTCCGTGAAAAACCACTTTCCATCATTATCTCCAGCCTGATTTTCATATTTAACTTTATAAACTTTTAAATCTGCCTGATTTTCATATTGTACAACGTACACCTTCACATCAGCCTGATTTTCATAATTCACAGAATAAACTTTTTGTGCATTCGAAAAACCAACATTCAGTAACAACGCGGTTAGAATAAATAATTTTTTCATTTGAATTGTATTGAATACAGATAAGTTTAAAGAGTAGCAATTTAATAAAATCAAGTACAGCAAAAGAGCAACTAACAGAAATAAATTGTTTAATTTTATATTCAAAACCTTGTATAATCTTTTAAACCAATTTATCATGAAAATAAAATTATCGTTGCTCGTAATTGCTTTTTTAGCAGTTTCAAAATTGTTTGGCCAGGGTACTGACAATTGCGTTACCAGCGTAATACTTTCGGGATATTCTGAAAAGGCTTACATATCAGAACCTATAACTGTTCAGCAGCTTGATTTAATTCTGAAATGCGGCATTAAGGCTCCCAGCGGAAAAAACATCCAACCCTGGAAGTTCACGGTAATAAAAGACGAAACCACAATGAAAGAGATAATCAAAGATGTGGTTCCCGGGAACGTGTTGATTATTGTTTCGGGGATTGTAACAGAAAACGGAACCACACCCGATTTTGATTGCGGATTAGCCACCGAGAGTATGTTTGTTGCTGCACACAGTGTTGGCCTTGGCGCTCGCATATACAGTGGTCCAGCCGGAATCATCAATTCAAATAAAGAATTATTTCAGATCCCATCAGGGTACATGGCTGTGGTTGCATTACGAATCGGGAATATTGATAAAAGTGTAGATGCTGTTTCGGCTGCATCACCAAGGAAGAAATTTGAGGAGGTTGTTAATTATAAGAATTAGAGTTTTAGAGGGACAATTCGTTGTGGTTGCCTGTAAATTTTATTGTGTGAAGAAATTTATTTATTTCATCTATTAAATACCAAACCATTTGATTTCTGTTTATATTATCGTCATAATTTTGACGATAATATAGTCATGGCTTTGGACCGCTTTATTTTGGCAAGTAATTTAAAAAGAATCGAAACAAGATTCAGTATGGCAAAACTACCTGAACTTGTTGATTATACTCCATCTTATAATATTGCACCGGGGGATAAATCTTACATCATAAATAACCACCAGACAAAGGAAATTTTATTATACGATTTCAGGTTAAGAGGTAATGGTGACGTTTTGCCATTTGTTCGTGCTGAAGGCGACCGGAATTCAGAAGATAATCCAGACTATAAAGGTTCTAAAGCAATATTTTTAAAGCCTGAATTTAACAGGTTAATCCGGTATCAAAGATGTTTGGTACTGGCTGATGCTTTTGTTGTTGGGATTGATGAAAGCAAACCGCATCTGGTTTATCTTCGTGATAAAAAAAGACCATTCGCATTTGCAGGTATATGGGACAGAATAACTGGAAAACCTGTGTGTGTTGAAAATTTCAGTTATAGTAAAATGCAAAGATTGGGTAAAAAGGAAAGCGATGAAAACAAAGCTCACTTTACGCTTGAAGAAAGAATGAAAACTGGTAAATAAATGAACACCTTCAAAACTCAATTCACAATTCCTGATAACCATAAAAATTTGCATACTAGACAGTTTAAGTAAAATGACGACTACCGAAATTCAAGATGGACACATTGCACCTTTCAACAGGGAAAGTGTTGTAAAGTCGTTTTTGGTATGTCAGAACCGACAATCTATTTTAAGATATTGTGATAATTATTGTCTTGCTCATATCTATACTCAAAGCATAAAATTTGGTAATTTAAAAACCATTTTATTGTAAAATTCGTTTCAAAACAAGTAAGAGTTAAAACAGCAAAACAGATGAAACAGATAATATTTTGGTTGGGGGCAATACTTTGTATTGTTGGATGTTCAACACAAAAAGGGGTTGTTAATATAAAAAATAACAACGTGGAAAGTATTGTTCAAGACAGTTTGGAATATGACTTGGAAACTTTTGATGGAAGATTTGAAACGTGGTATCAGTTGCATAAAAGTCCGGCAATGTATCGCTCTCAGCAGTATTATGAAAACTGGAATCGCCAATATGTTTCTGCTTGGAACTATAATGCAATGGGTGGTCGGAGAAATTCATTTTTCGAACCTATTGTTGGATACGAAGATAACGTAGATTATGGATTTGAATTAAACCATAAACTCTTCTATTACTTTCAGTACGTAGAACACGTTTTGAAAATTCAGATTATGCCGGGTGGGCCACGAGCAGGGGTTTTTTAACGGCTACTAAATAATTCAAATAAAATAAAAACTTTTAAATGAAATCTAATAAAACAGAAGCAAAGGGAGAAGTGATTTCCAAAACTAAAATCAAAACACACGGAAAGGACGATTTAACTGATGATTTCCCACAAGCCAATAAATTTCGAAAACGAATTAAAATAGAGGATGATTTTATTAAATAACCGAACTATGGTTTTCTTGATTACGAATGGCTTACTCTTAACAGCAGTTAGTATTCCAAACCTAAATCCGATTGGATTACTTATTCCTATTCTTGGATTAATTGTTACTATTTATTGGATACTTTGTTCTTGGCACAACTTGAACCTAATCGGAAAATTAACTATTGGATATAGAAAGTTGTATCCGAAGAATTACATTGAAGAAATTGTTCAAGACGCTATGTTTAATCCAGGCTGGAGGCGTCCAACAAATCTAATTGGAGCATATTTGCCAATTACTTTTTTTTGTATTTGGGTTTTAATAATATTATATCATTTATTGAATTTTGGATTTTAAAAGAAGTAATAGACTTCGTTGAATAGGGATTAAAATTGGGGTGAATTCTTTTGATTTCTGGTCTTTAAACATGGAAATAAGTTTCTGAAATCTTTCATTTGGAATTATTTTCATTAAAGGCAAATGCATCGGTGTCCGCCATTATTACAAAAGGATATTAGCAGATATTATAAAATTGAATTTCTAAATGTGTCAAAATAGAATTAAAAATGGATTTGAAAATAAATAGTTTACAACATATCGGACTTCCAATAGTAGATTTGGTAATATCTCAAAGGTTTTATGAAAGTTTGGGTTTTAAAATTGTTATGGGCTCAACATTTGATAAAAATGGCAGAACGGGAAATGTTGCAATGATGAAACATGGAAGTATCATTATAGAATTGTACCAAATGCCTGAACCGGAGATTAACGATATAAAAAAGCGTGTGGATGGAAGAATAGATCACATTGCTTTTGATGTGGATGACGTTGAAGATACATATCAAACACTTAAATCAGCAGGGTTTTCTATTGTTGAAGACAAACCTGTTTTTTTTGGATTTCTGGAAAAAGGGATGCAAGTATTTCAATATTCTTGGACCCGATAAAGAACGATTGGAATTTTGTCAAATTTTATAAACTTATTTTCTCATAAACGATTTAGTTGTTAGTCAAATTTAAACATCAATAAAAACATATAGCCTCATATTATACCAATATAGTTATATAATGCCGTATATATTTAGTATCTTTAGGCATGGGAAAGAAAGCACAATTGGACATTCAGGAATCGATGCCAGA
>JAGXIP010000007.1 GCA_024635585.1 Saccharicrinis sp.
CACATACACCATTCCACCGTAAAGCGGCCCCCATATTCTACTTGCATCAAACTCGGTTCCAAAGGGACTATCCGGTGCTATAATGGCATCTTTTTGGGTGAAATTGCTCAGGTTTTCGCCTCCCACATAAAAGCTCCAATTACGGTAGTTTTTAGTTACCTGTGCCATCCACATCACATAACTCTCTGATTTATCGGGGCGGCTATTCGCCTGGGTGTTATTACCTGTTGAGGGTAAACGCTGGTCGCCGTTAAACTGCGCAGTTAAATCAAACTGCCATTTATCCATATTCGTGCGGTACGAACCCGATAGCAAACCTTTGTATTTGTTTACAAACGGCACATCATTTTCCGTACCATTAAAGGTGCTCTTCACATCGTTATGACGATAGGCAGCGGTAAGGTCGAATCGATTGAAGAGCTCATAACCAGCTTCTACCTGGAAAATATTAGAGAACGATTTACCATCGAGATTGTAAAAATGCACTGCATTGCTGTTTTGATCCATATCAACCACCAACTGGTTTTCAAAGTCGGTACGATAAAACTCCAGACTCAGGTTCAAATTTCTTTCGCCCAAGGGAATTTCGTTCACCATGCTTAGGCCATAGTTCCATGCCGCCTCTTGTTTAATTTTTTCATCAAAAACAAACACTTTGGAGCTGGCCAATAGGTTGGAATTTTCGCTAACAGCATCGGCGGTTCTAAATCCTTTTCCGGCACTAGCACGGAAAGTCATATGGGGCGAAACGCTATATTTAGCATGTATACGAGGTGTAAAAAAACCATCGTGTAAGTTGCTATAATCGTAGCGCAAACCACCCATAAGCGTAAACTTTTCGTTGGGTATAAAATTATACTCTACAAATACGCCGGGCACGGTTTCTTCATATCCCACATTATTTTTATTCCCGTTAAAAATAGCATCGTTGTTATCATAAACTAAGCTTGCACCTGTGTTGTAGGTATGTCGGGTGTCGCCCAAATAGGATTGATAAATGAGGTTGGCATAAAAGTTTTTCTGGGTAACATCAAAAATATTGTTACCGTAAAACGATTCTCTATCGAAGTAATTATACGACAGGATGGCTCCTAAGCTGGTGGCCTCACGTTGCATGATAATACCATTTTTAGCAAAGGCATTAAAGCGTTCTACATTAATCCCAATTCCGTAAAGCGAGGATTGCATGGCCTGCGTTTTATCGTGGTCGTATCCCTTTTGTCCCCCTTTGCGCTCTTCGTTTAAATACGAAAATCCAAATTTAGAAGAAAATGATTCGTCGGCATAATCCCATTGATTGATAAATGTGCCCATCTTGGCCTTAGGCTTATCTAGGAAGCCATCGTCGTTCATGTCCATCTCCCTAAAATTACCACTGCCCTGCACCATAATGGAAGTGCTCCATTTTTGGTTTAAATCAAAGGTATAGCCAAAGGTCGATTCCATCTTACCATCCATGTTTCCATAGGTATAAAAATGAAGGCGCTCCGTTCCGGAAGGTTCTTTTAGCTGGACATTGATTTGTCCGGTAATCGACTCGTAGCCGTTTTTAACGGCGGCAGAACCTTTAGAAACTTGCAAACCATCCATCCATGTGCCTGGAGTATATTCCATTCCAAAGGCTGACTCAGCACCGCGCAAAGCGGGTATGTTACCGATAGTGAGTTGCGAATAGCGACCCGAAAGCCCCAAAAGCTGAATTTGTTTCACCCCCGAAACGGCATCGGCATAGGCCACATCCACAGAGGCATTGGTCTCAAAACTCTCTGAAAGGTTGCAGCACGCACAGCGCTCCAATTCCTTTTGAGATACGTTTTGAACGTACAGTGGATTCAATTTTGAAACCGAAGTATTGGGTCGGCGATAAGTAACCGTAACCTCATCTATATCGGCACCTTGGGTCATAAAGACTGTAAGGGGCAATTGGTTATCTATGGCAACCGTATCGTTTTGATAGCCCACATAGCTAAAAACAAGTCGATTATCCTTTGATTTTTTCGACTCCAATAAGAACTGTCCTTGAAAATCGGTAACCGTTCCAACGGTTGTTCCTGCCCAATACACATTCACGCCTACCAGCGGAACGGAATTAGATTCTTTTTTCTCTAATACTTTTCCTTTTATAGGATCGGCATAAGCCGATATGGAAATAAGTATTAAGAAAATAATAGCATGTAACTTACTCATTATAAAATATTTTGCAATGTTTTTAAATCATATTAAAGGCCACACAAAGGGAGGCTTTAACACATGTAACAGCAAAATATTAGCAAGCTATTTTTAATGTATGATATAAAGTGAGTAATTGTATTCCACTGCGCTGAAAAAGAGGTTTTTCGACCGGAAGATCCCGCCAGCTCTCGGCAATATGCAGGGTGCAATGGGTCAAATAGATATTTTGTGCTATATCCGCAATCCATAATTTTAACCAGATAGGCTTCGGTGTAGCTTGTCTGTCGGAAAAATTAAAAACGTTTTTAAGCTTTAATGTCTTGGTATATGTTTTATGCTCTTTACAGCAATCTTGATTATCTAGAGTATTGTTATCATGATAACAGCATTCTGCTTGGGCATGATGGATTTGAAATTCGGCTTCTGCATTTTCCTTACATTGGTCGGAAGTGTCATCTACAAACATGGAATACACCAAGGCATTGTCATGTCCACAGTAATGATAAAAGAGAACCATCCCGTTTGTGCTCAACAAGAACAGGCAAAGGGTAACGATGGCTATAATACGCTTATTTATCTCTTTAATTATCATAGGTACAAATAAAACAATTCCTTTTTAATTAAGGTGTTAAAAGATTGTTAATGCTTCAAGTGTTGTTAACACAAATAGTTCAACTAAAGAATTGCCTATTATGTTAATATAATGCCGGCTTATTTCAATTTAAATTAAGCGGTCTTATCTGATTCTTTTTTATCTGTTTTAATAAATCTGATTTGATACCGCACCCTCCACACGAGCTGCCGCATCCATTGGTGGCATTTGGCTGATAAGCCTCCCAAATAGTTTTCCCAAACGAATAGGCTGTATAACCAAACGCTCCTACCACACTAATCCAAACTAATATTTCTTGTATCATAGCTAAATTATTAAACTTCCTACCTGATAAACCATAAACGACATTAACCAAGCCAATGCCGTAGTATAAAAAATCGTAAATAAGGCCCACTTCCATGTTCCTGATTCGCGCCTGATGGTGGCTATTACGCCAATACAAGGAAAATAAATCAATACAAATATCAAAAAGCTAATAGCTACCAACGGCGTAAATGATGCTTCGCCCTCACTGTTATTAGAAGCCTGTAAGTTGCCTATCAATCCACTTTGATCTTCCTTATCGGTATTTCCCGGCCTATGGTAAATAACCGCCATTGTACTCACCACCACTTCCTTGGCTGCCACACCGCTTAAAATGCTGATACCCATTTTCCAATCGAATCCAAGAGGGCGTATGGTAGGTTCAATAAAACGTCCCAACCTGCCTATGTACGAGCCTTTTTGTTGTTCGGTATATTTTGAAGCTTTTAGCTCCTCAACCTGTTCTTGCAGATCGTCCTGTAAAACATTACGTGCAGCGTCCTCATTAGTTTCATATTTTAATTGATCTTGTTGCAATTGATCCTGTTGTATTTGTAGCGCACTAATTTGTGCATCATAGGGCTGCGTATATTCAACATTTTTAGGATACGTTTGCAAAAACCATATAATTATGGAAGCAATCATAATTATACCTCCCACCTTTTTTAGGTATTGGGCACCTTTGTTCCACATGTGTCGCATAGTTGTTTGCAGCGTGGGCATACGATAAGGGGGAAGCTCCATTACAAAAGGAACATCTTTATCTTTAAACAGAAACTTCCGGAACAATCGTGCCATAAGAATCGCCAATACTATGCCCATTCCGTACATACCAAACAATATGGTTCCTGAGTGTTGGGGGAAGAAAGCCCCAATAAAAAGTATATATACCGGCAACCTTGCACTGCAGGACATGAGGGGATTAATAAGCATGGTAATCAAGCGGTTGTTTTTATCCTCGATGGTACGTGTGGCCATAATAGCCGGAACGTTACATCCAAAACCCATAATAAGCGGGATAAACGATTTGCCATGCAATCCCATTTTGTGCATCAGCTTATCCATGATAAAAGCTGCGCGAGCCATGTATCCCGTATCCTCCATAAAGGATATAAAAAAGAACAGGATAAGAATGTTTGGCAAAAAAACAACTACACCACCCATGCCGCTAATAATGCCGTTAACAAGCAAATCTTTGAATGGCCCCGCTGGCAAAATATTGGTCATCAGGTTCATTAGTCCTTCTACCCCACGCTCTATCAAATCCATAGGATATTGCCCCAGTGTAAAGGTGCTTTGGAACATCAACCACATAAAAAAGAAGAAAATAGGAAACCCAAAAAGTTTGTGGGTGATAAATGTATCTAATATCTCCGACTTGCGGATTCTTACTTTAGGCGATTCTTGATAGGTTTGCTTTAGTGCCCCTGCAATAAAACCATATTTGGCATCGGTTATCAGCGTTTCGCAATCATCCCCCAAATCCGTTTCTACCTTTTTAATGATAGGTTTATTTTTAGCTTGCAACTGTGGTAGTGCTCCATTTGGTAATAGATTAGCACAAAAAACCTTGTCCTCCTCCAGCATTTTTAAGGCGATATATCGGGGCGATATGTCCTTGGGAAGGTCAAAGTCGGGGAAAATTTCACTTTGCAATCTATCAATGGCATTTTCGAGTACGGAACCGTAATTAATGGATACCCTGCGTTTGTTAACACTGATATCTTCATAAATTTCGATGGCTGTATCAAACAACAAATCTATTCCTTGGCGTTTTGAGCTAACAGTGGGCACAAAATTGATGCCCAGCATATTACCCAATTTTTT
The DNA here is from genome assembly GCA_024635585.1 of Saccharicrinis sp. Taxonomy (GTDB): domain Bacteria; phylum Bacteroidota; class Bacteroidia; order Bacteroidales; family Marinilabiliaceae; genus Saccharicrinis. The sequence goes on from JAGXIP010000007.1 coordinate 4,916, forward strand.
ATGATTAAATGTATCTCCCTTCTTCTTTAACTCATCATACATATTCAGCGCCACTATCACTTTTATATCCATATCAATGAGCTGGGTAGTAAGCAGCAGGTTGCGTTCCAGATTGGAGGAGTCGATAACATTGATGACGATATCGGGAGCTTTTTCAATAATATGCCGACGCACATAAATCTCCTCGGGCGAATAGGCCGAAAGAGAATAAGTACCCGGCAAATCCACAATATTAAAAGTATAACCGTTGTGTTTAAAAGTTCCCTCCTTGGCATCTATGGTTACTCCGCTGTAATTGCCCACGTGTTCCCTTGCACCGCTCGCGTAATTAAAGAGGGTAGTCTTTCCGCAGTTGGGATTGCCCACCAAGGCCACGTTAATTATTTTTCGGCGTTCCAGTGCCGACTCCCGGAGAACCTCATCGGTAATAGTTCCTTCGTAGGGAACGGAAGCCATTTTTTTTGCTTCCTCTTTAGAAACGACCTCTACCAATGCGGCTTCGCTTCGTCGCAACGAAACCATGTAATCCATTATTTTATACTCAATAGGATCCTTTAAAGGTGCGTTTTTAACCACTTTCACCTTTTTACCCCTCACAAAACCCATCTCGATAATGCGTTTGCGAAAAGCACTGTGCCCCTTAATTTTAACAATAACGGCTTCTTGGTTTGTATGTAATTCTGATAAATTCATTCAGTGGTTCCCTTAAAATAGACAGCAAATGTATAGTTATAAAACTGTACGACCAATACCAACAAATAGTGATTTTTTTAAAATTGGACTGGCAATAAACAAGGGAAACCAAATTGGTTTGTTAATTTTGTAGTCATTCAAAAGGAAGGATATGAAGGATATGAAGGAAGAAATAGAATTTAACCAAGCATTTAGCAAGTTGCAGAAACTCTTAAAAAGTGGCAAGAATACTATATCAGTGCTCGAAGAGCAAGTTGATGTAGAGTTACAAATGGAGTATTTCGACATGTCGAAGAAGCTATATGCTGAGTTGGATAAAAAAGCAATTATAAGCCAAAAAGATCAATTATTAAGCCCCGAAACGAGTGTGGACGAGAAAAAAGAACTCCTCTCGTCATTGGCTAAAATAGACGATCCGGTTGCCTTCC
>JAGXIP010000089.1 GCA_024635585.1 Saccharicrinis sp.
ATTCTTTCTTATAGTCAAATTCCGAAGGTAAATCAATTACCCCACTCAAACTTTCAACAAGCGGAGTGATTGATGTTTTTGTCTCCACGTTCTGTTTAGTGATGCTGTCAAGATAGGATTCAATCATTTTTGACAAACTAACCTTATGATTACGAGCATGTATTTTTGCTCTCTCAATCACATCATCGTTTAATCTTAATGTCAGCTTAGTTTCCATGTTAAATAGCTCAGTTTACGTACAAATATATTTCATTTATACGGCATTTGCAAATTTTTCTGTATATTCTATTTAATGATTTTTTTCTTTAATTGTTGGGTCAAAGGGATGGTCAAGTAAGAATTTATTGTATTTTTGCATCGAAATTTTAAAAAACTTTTTATCAAACATGTCAGACGTAATCAAAATAAAAAAAGGTCTTGATATTCGGCTGGAAGGTAAAGCGGAAACAGTATTTGGAACTGTTAATTTACCTGAGCTCTTTGCTATAAAGCCCGAGGACTTTCCGGGCTTGGTACCAAAGTTAGCGGTTAAGCCTGGTGACAAAGTTAAAGTAGGTTCGGCATTGTTTTACGACAAATACCGCACCGATATTAAGTTTGTTTCTCCGGTTAGCGGCGAGGTTACTCTGGTAAACCGTGGCGAGCGCAGACGAATATTAGAAGTTGTGGTTAAAAGTGATAACCAAAACGAGGCTGAAGAGTTTGGGGCAGTTGATCCAAAGCAGGTATCAAAAGAGGAAGCAATCGAAAAAATGAAGGCAGCAGGTATGTGGCCATTCCTTCGTCAGCGTCCGTATAATATAATCGCCAATGCCCACGACGAGCCTAAAGGAATTTTTATTTCAGCCTTCGATTCGGCGCCCTTGGCTCCCGATTACGCTTTTATCGTATCCGGACAGGAAAAAGAATTTCAGGCGGGAGGACATGTGTTGAACAAGCTAACGCAAGGTGGTGTGCATATTGGAGTCAATCAGCAGATGGCTTCCAAAGTGTTCTTATCTACCCAAAACGTTACTACGCATACATTCTCAGGCCCTCATCCGGCAGGTAATGTAGGTATCCAAATTCACCATGTTTCCCCAATTAATAAGGGCGAGGTGTACTGGACCATCCAACCTCAAGAGGTTATATCTTTGGGCAAATTATTCTTAAACGGTGTTTATGATGCTTCCAGGGTGATTGCTTTAACGGGTTCTGAACTTAAAAACAGAAACTACGTTCGTACAAAGATAGGTGCCTGCATTGTACCTTATGTTGCTAATAATGTAACTGAAGGCCATTTAAGATACATCAGCGGTAATGTCCTCACAGGGGTCAATATTGGCAAAGATGGCTATTTAGGTACTTACCACTCGCAGCTTACAGTTATTCCCGAAGGAGATAAAAGTAACTTTATGGGCTGGGCAGCACCTGGTTTGGATAAGTTTAGTGTGTCCCGGTCATTTTTTAGCTGGTTGTGTGGTAAAAAACAATATGTGTTAGATGCCAATCTCAATGGGGGGCGTCGTGCAATTATTGTTTCGGGCGAATACGACAAGGTATTGCCAATGGATATTATGCCGGAGCAATTGATAAAAGGAATTATTACACTGGATATAGATAAAATGGAGCAACTCGGAATTTACGAAGTGGTGGAGGAAGACCTTGCCCTTTGTGAGTTTGTTTGTACTTCAAAGTTAGAAATTCAAAGCATCCTGCGTAAAGGCTTAGATGTAATGATTAAAGAGATGAGCTAATATGTTCAGTCAATTTGTAAATATTAAAACTATAGTAAATTGAAGGCATTAAGACAATATTTAGATAATATCAAACCAAACTTTGAAAAAGGTGGAAAGTTTGAGAAGTTGCACTCCACATTCGATGCTTTTGAAACCTTACTTTTTGTGTCTAGGAAAACATCAAAAAGTGGAGTCCATATTCATGATGCTATTGATTCTAAAAGAACAATGGCAGTTGTGGTGATGGCCTTGATACCTGCTTTGCTTTTTGGCATCTGGAACACAGGTTACCAGCATTTTTTGGCTTTGGGGCAACCTGATGCCGATTTTTGGCAAATGGTAGGGTACGGTGCTTTAAAAGTACTCCCTATTGTTGTGGTAGCTTATGTGGTGGGACTTGGCATTGAATTTATGTTTGCCCAATTTAGAGGGCACGAGGTGGCTGAAGGATTTTTGGTGTCAGGGATGTTAATTCCCTTAGTGATGCCTGCCGATGTACCTTTGTGGATGGTTGGCGTGGCTACTGCTTTTTCGGTGGTTATTGCCAAAGAGGTATTTGGTGGTACCGGCATGAATATTTGGAACCCTGCATTGATAGCCAGGGCTTTCTTGTTTTTTGCCTATCCTTCAAAAATGTCGGGCGACCTGATTTGGGTTTCTGGAATGACGAAAGGTGAAGGAATAGTAGATGGTTATTCAGGAGCAACTGCACTGGGTAACGCGGCTATCGGCAAAACAGAATTGCTAGCCAATGGAAATGCTTTTGACCTGTGGCACAGCTTTTTGGGCGTAATACCTGGCTCAATTGGCGAAACTAGTACCTTGGCTATTTTAATAGGTGCCCTTGTGTTGCTGGTAACCGGAATAGGAAGCTGGAAAATTATGGTGAGTGTTTTTGCCGGAGGTTATCTGATGGCTCTGGGCTTTAATGCAATAGGAGCCAATGATTTAATGTCGGTGGATGCTTTGCACCACCTTTGTTTAGGAGGCTTTGCTTTTGGGGCTGTGTTTATGGCAACCGATCCCGTATCTGGTTCGCGCACCGAAAGAGGTAAGTTCATCTATGGTTTCCTCATTGGAGTTTTAGCTATGTTGATACGTGTTTTCAACCCGGCATATCCCGAAGGAGTAATGTTGGCCATTTTGCTGATGAACACTTTTGCGCCATTGATTGATCACTCGGTTGTTCAGCAACATATTAAACGCCGTTTAAAACGAGTTAAAGTAAACGCTTAATAAATTATAACAATGGACAAACAAGGAAATTTATATACATTCCTGTATGCGTCGGTCATGGTAATTGTGGTTGCTGCGATTTTGGCCTTTGTATCGGTGTCATTAGACGACGTGCAAAAGAAAAACGTGGAGGTGGCCAAAAAAATCGACTTGTTAAAGTCGGTAGGTATCAACAGCGATGCAAAAACAGCAGAAAAGCTTTATGACGAGCGTATAGGTAACAATACCAAAGTAATCAATATGAACGGCGAGGAAGTGGAAGGTGAAGCCTTTAAGATTGACCTTACCAAGGAAAATCGCAAGCCGGCCGAAGATCGTAAGTATCCGCTATATATATGTACGTTGGATAACGGTGACGAAAAACTCATTATTCCTTTGCGTGGTGTTGGGTTATGGGGACCTATTTGGGGTTATATCTCGCTTAACGAAGATAAAGAAACTATTTTCGGGGCTACTTTCGATCATAAGGGCGAAACGCCTGGACTAGGTGCAGAAATATCGCAAGATTTTTTTGAAGAGGAGTTTAAAGGGAAAACCATCTTTGACGAATCGGGGTCATTTACTTCTATTAAAGTTGTAAAGGGTGGCTTGGCTGCCGGCAACGACCATGCGGTAGATGCAGTTACTGGTGGCACAATTACCAGTAATGGTGTGCAGGATATGTTATGGAATGGTCTTTCGGGCTATAAAGAATATTTAAAAAATTAAACGGTTAAAAAATGAGTAACAAAGAACCTTTGTTTTCAGCTAAAAACCGAAAACTAATTACAAACCCGCTTAGCGTTCAAAACCCTATTACTATTCAGGTATTGGGAATCTGTTCAGCATTAGCGGTAACGGCCAAATTGGAGCCGGCAATTGTAATGTCTATTTCGGTAATATTTGTGTTGGTTTTTGCCAACGTTATCATATCCTTAATGCGTAATACAATCCCGGCACGGATTAGAATAATTGTTCAGCTGGTAATTGTTGCCGCCTTGGTAATATTGGTAGATCAAATACTTAAAGCCTTTGCCTACGAAGTAAGCAAGCAGTTGAGTGTATTTGTTGGATTAATTATTACCAACTGTATTATCATGGGACGCCTCGAAGCATTTGCTTTAGGCAACAAGCCTTGGCAATCGGCCTTGGATGGTGTTGGTAATGGTGCCGGTTACGGTATTATCCTCGTCATTGTGGCTTTCTTCCGCGAACTGTTCGGATCAGGTACTTTAACCCTTCCGGGCTTAGGTACTTTGCATGTTATTCCACAGATTTTTTACGACTGGGGATATGCTAACAACGGTTTTATGATTTTGCCGCCAATGGCATTAATTACTGTAGGTATCATTATTTGGGTTCAACGTTCTCGTAACAAGGACTTAGTTGAATCTTAATCATTAACGGAAAAAACTGATCTAAATGGAAAATTTAATCAATATATTCGTCAAGTCTATCTTTATAGATAACATGGTGTTTGCTTACTTCTTAGGTATGTGTTCGTACCTGGCCGTATCAAAAACTGTAAAAACATCCTTTGGGCTTGGTGTTGCGGTGGTATTTGTACTGGTAATAACAGTACCTGCCAACTATCTTTTAAATGAATATGTACTTCAGGAAGGTGCCCTCTCATGGCTGGGTGAAGGGTTTGCTAATGTAAATCTCAGCTTTTTGAGCTTTATCATGTTTATTGCAGTAATTGCCTCCATGGTGCAATTGGTAGAGATGATTGTGGAGAAATTTGCGCCTGCATTATATACCTCTTTAGGAATATTTTTGCCACTGATTGCGGTAAACTGTGCCATACTTGGTGGCTCGCTGTTTATGCAAGAACGCGAATATGCTTCCTTGGCCGAGGCTACTACTTTTGGGCTAGGTTCAGGTATTGGTTGGTTACTGGCCATAGTAGGTATAGCTGCAATACGCGAAAAATTAGCGTACTCTGATATTCCTGCTCCCTTGCGAGGATTGGGTATCACCTTTATCGTTACCGGTTTAATGGCGATAGGATTTATGAGTTTTATGGGAATTCAATTATAGATGAATATGATGTTTTTAGCAAGTCAGGCTACGGTAATAGCCACCAGTGTTGTAGTATTTTTATTAGTTATACTATTGTTGGTGTCCATATTATTGTATGTAAAGAAAAAACTTACACCGGCAGGTACAGTAACAATCGACATTAACAATGGCGAAAAAGAGCTGGTTGTAGATCCGGGTCAAACATTATTAACGGCTTTGGGAAGTAATAAGATATTTCTTCCGTCCGCTTGTGGAGGTGGTGGTACTTGTGCCATGTGCCGTTGTCAGGTGCACGATGGCGCAGGAAGTATTCTGCCCACCGAAACAGGTTACTTTAACCGTAAAGAGCAAGCAAACGATTGGCGTTTGGCCTGTCAGGTAAAAGTGAAGGAAGACTTAAAAATGGAAATACCCCACGAAATACTCGGTATTAAAAAATGGGAGTGTACAGTCGTTTCCAATAATAATGTGGCCACCTTTATTAAGGAGTTCGTGGTTAGATTGCCAGAGGGCGAAATCTTGGACTTTAAATCGGGAGGGTATATTCAAATCGATGTTCCTAAAATCACAGTCGATTTTAAGGATATGGAAATTGGCGAGAAATTCCGCGATGAGTATGTAAAGTTTGGTATGTTCGACCTGCAAATGGTGAACCCCGAAGAAACTTTCCGTGCTTATTCAATGGCCAATCACCCCGCCGAAGGTAACATCGTAATGTTGAACATTCGTATTGCTACGCCACCTTTCGACAGGGTAAATAATGGTTTTGCAAAGGTTAATCCCGGTATTTGTTCTTCCTATATTTTCTCGCGTAAACCAGGCGATAAAGTAGTTATATCAGGTCCTTATGGAGAGTTCTTTATTAAGGATACCGACAGGGAGATGATGTTTATTGGTGGTGGTGCAGGTATGGCGCCTATGCGTTCGCATATCTTCCATTTATTTCACACCTTAAAAACAGGTCGTAAGGTTAGCTTCTGGTATGGAGCACGTTCTAAGAAGGAGATTTTTTATCAAGATCAGTTTGAAGCTATCGAAAAGGATTTCCCCAACTTTAAATTCACCATTGCTTTGAGTGAGCCACACGCCGACGATAACTGGGAAGGTTCCAAAGGATTTATCCATCAGGTTATTCACGACGAATACCTCAATAAGCACGAGGAGCCCGAAGATATTGAATATTATCTTTGCGGACCGCCAATGATGAACGATGCAGTAAATAAAATGCTGTACAACCTAGGTGTGCCGGATGAAATGATTGCATTCGACGATTTTGGATCGTAAAGTATAAATGAGATAAAAGTAAAAAAGACTCCTTCGGGGGTCTTTTTTGTTTTTGGGTTTTTTCTATTGTTGCTGAAACGCATAACATGTGGTATCTTTGAGAAAAAGAACTTATGGACAGTGTAACAATACCCGTTGAGGTTTCAAAAGATATTCTGATTTCATTAAATCAGTCGGAACAGGAGTTAAAAAGTCGATTTCAAATGGCCATTGCTATTTCGCTTTTTCACGAAGGGAAGTTAACGCTCGGAAAGGCCATTCAGCTTTCAGGCACTTCGAGGTATGATTTTGAAAAGTCGCTGGCTAAAAGCAAAATTTCGGTATCAGATATTGATGTAGATCAAGTTATATCTGATGTAAATAAAATTTCCAAAATTTAGCATGAAACGAGCCATAAGAGTAGCTTCTCACAAAGAAGAATGACTGTAATGGCGAGTTCCATCGAATACCAATAAAGAACAAATATTTTTAATGAGATGAAAGTAGTTATAGCAGATACTGGAGCGCTCATCTCGTTGGTTCATGTTGGCAAAGTGGATTTGATTGAAAAAGTATTTGGAGAGCTTTATATCGCTCAAGCCGTATGGGAAGAGTTGAACGATTATGAAAATCCGTTTTTTGAAAAATCATTACTTAAAGAACTCAAAAATAAAGTTGTTGCAATCAAAGGAAGCAACCATTTAAATATGATTATGGATTATGGTGAGTCAGAATCTGTGATACTATATGAGGAAGTTAATGCAGACTTATTGCTATTAGATGATCGTAGGGCAAGACAAATTGCGGAATCCTTAAATGTCGAATGTATTGGATCTATCGGATTGTTAATCATGGCTAAACAGAAGGGTTTTATAAAAGAGATGAGACCTATATTTGAAGAATGTATGAAATTGCGCAGGTATTTTTCAAAAAAGTTGCTAAATGCTATTCTCTTGCGAATTGGAGAATCCACAATCGATAAAACAATAAAGACACCTTTGGGGGCTGTTTTGTTTCTTAAATTATCTTACTTGGAAATTCTTTTTTTTACATTAGTGCATCAGTTATCTTTGAACTTTAGCTACATACCTTTATACTTACCGAATGGCCAAAAAAAAACTAATCCGAAATCTATTCCTCATCGCACCGGGACTTGTTCTTTTGCTTGTGGTTCTGGCCGAAGTGTTTAAAAACGATATGGTAAAACTGGCACTTAAAAAGGGGGCACTTACCTTTGATGTACCCCTAACGGTAGGAGAGGTTGATTTTAGTTTACTCTACCGTTTTCCCCTGGCAACTATAGAGTTCAATGATTTGGTAGTATTTGGTAATGCGGTTGTTAAAAAGGATGCAGTACATACCGATACCATAGCCAGTATCTCCAAGCTTTATGCTTCTGTGGATATTAGGGAGCTGATAAAGGGTAATATTCTGGTTCGTAAAATAGATATTGAAGATGTAAAGGCCAATTATTTGGTAGATTCTTTAGGTCTCAGCAACTTTGATTTTTTGTTGAAGGGGCAAGATGGCGATAGTCTTGTAGCCGTAGAAGACACCACCAAAGCACAAGGTATATATACACTGGATAAACTTACCTTGAAAAATATTGAGCTAAAATATGTGGATGAATCTTTAAATACTTCGGCACTATTAAGTATCCCTAAACTCATTATGAATGGTAAGGCACAATCAAGCGGATTTATTGCAACCACACAAGGTGAAATAATTGTGCAACAGTTGCGCTACGCCAATTACAATCTGGAATTATTAGCCAATAGTAGTGTCAACTTTGATGTTATGGCAAAAAATGATACCCTGCGTATTTCACAGTTAAAGATAAAAACGGGTTCTGCAATCCTTAATCTGAATGGTAGTGCCATCTCCAAAGACAGCACACAAATCGATATTCAGTTCTCAGGTAATGAAATTGATATGGCCGAAAATATGACTGTTCTGCCTCAAAATATGCTGGAAGAATATAAAATTAGTGGGGTAAACGGTCTCTTGAATATCAAGGGCAGAGCGCAAGGTTATTTCACAAAAAATACGATACCTTTTATTGAGTTAAACTTTAACCTGGCAGATGGTTCAGTAAAATACGACATCTATCCTGATGTGAAAAATATTGCTTTTGATGCAGATATTACCAACGGGTATGATCGGACTATGGCATCCACAGTTTTAAAAATAAAGAAGTTTCAGGCTCAAACTGCGCTAAGTTCATTGAAATTGTCGGGCACAATCCAAAATCCAAATCAAGTCCAATATGATATTTTGGCCAGCATGACTGCCAATTTGAGCGAGCTATTGCCCTTTGTACCTGATTCAACCTTAAGGAAGATGAACGGAAAGGTAAAGGCAGATATTACTACCTCAGGTATTTTGCCCGACTCGTTAACTGCTGATTTTGCCGATTACTTGCTAAATAAAACCAAATTAAGTCTCAGTTTGCATCAGGTTAATATTCAAATGGATTCATTACCTGCTATAAATGGCTTAGACGCTCATCTCGCTTTTGGCCCCGGCAGCATTAAGCTGAGTGATATTAAAGTGGAAATTCCCGAGTACCATGTTGCACTTACTCAGGGATATTTACAAGGTAGGTATAAAGGCCAACTGAGCCAATATGAAAATCTATCTCTGCAAATAGATAGCTTATTGTTGGCAACATCATACTCCTATGTAAGTGCAAGTGGGTATATGGATGGATTGAAAAAGGTAAATTACAATTTAAATACTGCTGCAAATATTAATTTGAATGAAGTAAAACAATGGCTTCCCGATTCTACGGTTAATCGTATTTCTGGTAGTTTGGCTGCAAATATGGCTTCAAAAGGTGCGTTTGATTTCGATTCGATTGCGGACCAAGCTATGCCCTTGCTTTTTAATAATAGTACGTTTTCTATTGCCATGAATGATATTTTCCTGAACATGCCCGATACCTTGATGAATGTAAAAATGCTATCGGGCAACATGCGTTATAAAAACGACAGTGTTTGGGTGAACCGCCTATCGGGTAACTACCTGGGGCTTGATTTTGAGGCTGATTCTACCACCATATCAAATATTTACACCGCTGCTGTTCAGAATAAAACAAAGGAAATGGTGGTTTATGGAAATTTTGCCGTGGGCGATATGGATTACGCATGGATAGAAGGATTTTTGGTAGATACAGTGTTAGTGGAAAATCCGGAAGGGATACCTGAGGCAGAACCGTACAAAATGAACTTTACCTACAAAATTAAAGGTAAAGCCAAAGCAAAAAGCTTTAAATACGAGAATGTGCTTATCGAAAACCTCGATACAAAATTTTTGGCTAAGGTGAATGAAGGGTATTATGTGGCCGATGAGCTAACATGCAATGCTTTTGACGGAAACGTAGGTGCTTCGGTAAAATATCAGATGTTCCCTAACTTTAGAGATGTACTACAGTTTAAAACCGACATGCAAAATGTGAATGTGCCTCGCATGTTAAAGGAATTGGAAACCTACATTGACCAGGAGGACTTTACTGATAAGAATGTGCTGGGCAAGTTGACCGCCCAAATGGATGGAAAAATAATAATGCAGGATTATGCGCCAGTATATGATTCTATGTTGTTAAAGGGCAATTTGGTTCTGGAAAATGGTGCGCTTATCAATGTTAAACCAGTGATGGAAATTGAGGATATTGCTTTTATAGGACTCAAAAATATGGATAAGCTTTATTTTAGTACGCTGGAAAGTCAATTGTTTTTATTTAAAAACAAGATGTATTTTCCTCGCACCAAAATACGTAGCTCCTCGTTCGATGGTATGTTTTTTGGCATGTATAGTTTTGGCGAAGATTATGCCTACCATGTTAAAATGTATTTGAATCAGGTTTTATCGGGTAAAGATAAGTCCAGTTTAAAGAAAGAAGCCAAAGAGAATGGTTTCGATGAGGAAGTAGGAACGGACGGTCGTCGGCCAATATATGTGGTGTCTAAAAGCGAAAACGGCAAATCAAAGGCCTGGCTCGACAATCGTTCCGACAGATTGCGTATGGATGCAAAGGTAAACCTTCAGGAACAAATGGTGAACATGAGATTTGACCCTCGTTTGGTTTTATATAATACGGAAGATTAAATGATTTTTTTTAATAGAAACTATATTTTACGGTTATCATGTTGGTGCTTGCTTTTAGGTATAGTGTTTGGTTGCAGAAGTGGACACGAGCAGGAAGTAAGAACAATTGATGCCAATTTGGTGCAAAATCCACAAGATGTCGTATTTGGCAATGACACTGCAAGCGCTACCATTTTTTTGTATGCCAGCTACAATTGCCAGTATTGCAGGTACCTATTTTCAAGAACTTTCCCGGGGTTAAAAGAAGATTATTTGGACAAGGACTTGGTGAAAATAGTGGTTAAATTTGTTGATTTTGGCAAAGACCCACAAACACTATATGCGCTAAAAGCAGCCAGTTGTATCTATCGCTATGGAACCTATCAAAAGTTTCATGAACTGTTGCTGGCTGATCCGGCCATTGTGGCAACTGAAAAGTTTAGGGTGCTTATTGATGATATTATGGCTGAAAATCCCGATATTGCAGAGTGTTTGCTATCTGGTGTAGATGATGATTTTTTGAATACAAACCTTGAAGAATTTAGGAAATACGAACTTACGGGAACACCCACTATGGTCATCAACCAGCATGTTTACACTGGTTTTGTATCTTTCGAAAAAATTGACTTGATACTTAAAAAGGAATTTGAAATAAAATAGTGCGAATTGCAGTTTCAGCTAACAACTGATCTCTTAATCTTTTATCTATAAATCTCATATCTAAAAAAAATGAAAGTTAAACTTATTTCCATAATGATGCTGGCCATGCTGGCTTTTGTAGGCTGTGCTGAGGATGAATCGGACGAATTTTGTGAGAATCCAGAAGCGGCCTGTCCTGACGATACGGCTATTGACGCCAGTGCCTGTTGTACCTCTTCAAACTGTTACTGGACCTATAATGGGACGGATTATCCTTGCAGCGGCACAAACTGTAATGCTGTACTTAACACCATTATTACCGATGCCTGCGTTGCTGGTGTCAACATGAAATCGGGAGATGTCGATTTAGCAGCCCTGAAAGCTCAAATGGAGGCCGTAACCGAAAAGTTATTGGCCGAAGCTCGTGCTTCATGTGCCGATTGTAAATAAGACAGACCTGTCGGTATCCTTGGATCCCACAGCGTCCCATTTCAACGGAGTATCTACTCACGAGGTGAATATGTGCATGATGTAAATATTCACCTCGTGAGTAAATTTACTTCGTGAGTAAACCCAAGAATTCTCACCTCGCGAACATTATTCCTCAAATCAATAAGTTTTTAATCATCCCGGTATCATCCGGTAAGTTTGCAATTTTATTCTCCGTAAGGTTCATTTCTTCAATTTGCCCTTCCTGTAATAAATGGAAAGGAAACGAACGGAGCTTGTTATTCTTGAGGTAAATATTTTTTATTGACTTTGAGTTTAACAAATGCTCGCAGCCTTCGGCTACGTTATTATCGCTAAAATCAATGAGCCGAAGTGCAGGACATTGTGCCAATACAGGTGGTATTTTTTTAAATAGATTATCCCCCAAATATATTTTCTCGAGTGCGGTTAATTGTGCAATAGAATCAGGCAGCGCATTTATTACATTGTGGCGTAAATCTAAATGTTTCAGTTTTTTTAAGGCAGAAATATCTTCGGGCAAGCACGTTAAATCGTTACCCTGAATATCTAAATACTCCAGATTTTCGAGCATAAAGAGTGCCTGTGGCCATTGCCCCTTTAAACGGTAATTTGCTATGCTAAGGTGCGTAACCTCACCTAAATCGTTGATTTGATAACCTTTTAAAAACCAAACAATTTTTTCAATTTGGTCTAAGCTCATGGGTAATTGGTAGCTTAGCTGTTTAATGATAATTGAATCTGCCATAAAAAAGGGATACTGTTTAGCTTAATTGCAAAGCTGGTTTATTTCTTTCCTTAAAACATCGTATTTAGTTTTGCTAAAATCAAGTTCTTTTAGAGAATCCATATTCTCAGATAATTGGGAGCAGGTTACAATGCCTTGATTTAACAAGTGCTGTTGTTCAATGGGGTTAAGGCTTTCCAAAATAGTTATTGGATATATTTTTAAATCTTCGATGATGGTTTTTAAGCCCTGACCAAGGGGGTAGTCCCATGCCAAAAGATTTAATCCGCTGCATTTTCCGTATCGAATTGAATCAGGTGAGAAACTAGTGTTTGTGACTACCCAGCCCGTAAAGGAATACCCACTATATTCATCCATCCCTTCACGTTTGCGAATGATATCGTCCACCCGTGAACGTACGTATAAGGGTACCTGGATACTTACATGTTTCCCTTGATCCTTATGATATTTACACTCCATTAAATGCTGCACAGAGTCCAGACTAGCAATCACATCCATTTCGTGTGTTATGCAATGCCCTTCTACAACTATCCCAACTTGTGTAGTATACCCTTTTTGTTTAAATAGTTGACCTATTAAAAATTCAAATGGATATCCCGTTGGTCCCAATTCAAATATGGCTTGTTTTAGTTTGTATCGTATCGACGGCGTTGTTGCTTCGCGATGTAAAATAGAAAAGGCACGCCTGTAAATTTCTTTGGTGGTTACACCGGGAGATATCCAATCTCGTATATCGGCCACAATTTTTACAACCGTTTCTATATTTGCACCTGCATTTAATAACGAGCGCTCTAGTTTTTCAGGTTTAAACAGCTCCTCGTCGCCTGATGCTTTTTTGATTAGAATACTTTTTTCAGTAATGATATTGTTCATATGTTTTTTTGCAATAGCTTTCAACTATTTATTTTGTGTTAACGGTAAATTAATAATAAAAATACTCCCTTTTCCTATTTCACTTTTAACGGTTATTGTGCCTTTGTGTATATCAATAAACTCTTTGATTAGCAGTAAGCCAAATCCTGTTCCCCGTTCGTTATTTGTTCCTTTTTGCGATTTGGGGACGGCGATTTTAAATAATGATTCCATTGTTTGTTCATCCATTCCTACTCCGTTGTCGGATATTTTAATCTGCACTGTTTTCCCTTCTTTTTTTGCGGAAACGTGTATTTCACCATTTTTGGGTGTGAATTTTATGGCATTACTTAATAAGTTACGTATTATAGTTTTTACCATCTCGCGGTCTATTTCAGCCTCAATTATTTGAGGAATATCCATGACTATTTTTATTTGTTTTGCCTTTGCCGAAGGATTAACCAAGATAAATGTTTCATAAATAAAATTATATAAATTTTCAATTTTTGGGTTAAAAGCGGCTTTATCTCGCTGAACCACTGACCATTCCATTAAATTATTTAACAAATTGAATGTTTGTTCTGAAGAATCATTAATAATACCCGCAAATTTTTTAATTGTTTCATTATCGTAGTGGTCAATGTTTGTTAGTAATAATTCAGAAAAGCCTAATAAGGAATTGAATGGATTTCTCAAATCATGTCCAAGTATGGAAATAAAGCGATCCTTGGTGGCATTAAGTTGTTTTAAATCATCATTGGCTTTATTTAATTGATCCATGGTGTTACTAAGCACATGTTTTTCTTTTATTAATTCACGCTGTAGATTGTTTAAATCATGGTTCAATTTATGAACAATTTTATTCTGATCAATTAGTTGATTGGCAATTACGCCGCCAACAATGAGCAACTTGTTATCTTTTCTGAATATTTGGGCAGAAATAGAGGTGTTGATTGAAGTGTAATTGCCAATAGTTAAATAGCCATCAAAAATGAGTGTTTGCGAATTGTCTAATAATAAAAGCTCATCAAAGGTGGGATTAATTAAGTTATCACATGCCTTACCTTTAAAAAGCCATGACATGGCTTTGTTTGCAAAAATCAGTTCTTTATTTATCGAAAATAATGCAATAGATAGTACATTACTATCTATTAATGAACTATTAAGTTCCTTCTCCCATCCCGATAAAATTATTTTCTTCAACATTATCAATACATTGAATTTGGTGATTCAAGATTCTCAGCTGAAACTTTTGCAAATATTGGTATGTTAATCTGCATCCATTCATAATATGGATAAATTTCCATAAAACTATCTGCTGTCATTGTTTCTTTTAATACAATAATCCAAGAATTCAATTGAGCAGCCCAATAATTTGTTGTAAATCCATGACTACGATAAGCTCTGAATACCCACAAAATAGTTTCTACCAGTACTTCAGGGTTGTTGTTGTTTAATATAGATGCGATAAACCTGACATGGTTGGAATGATTATCTGTCATCATATTTATATTATCTTCACCAACAAGGCTTTCAATGTCAGTGCGCTCCAACATTAAAGTATTTATTTTTAAGACGAGTTGTTCTGATTTCTGATTAAACTCATTCGATGCTTTTTCACTAACTTGCTTTAATAGTCGTGCCGTTGATAAAAGACTCATTTTATCCATAATAATCAGTATTTTGTTATTTGCAATTCAATGCTCTGCATATCCGGCAGGTAAGTTACATTATAATATTTCAATAGTACATCTTGTCCCCCATGTAGGAATGCTTGTCCCCCAACTAAAATAGAAAGATTGGGAAACTCTTTTCTAATTTTCCGTATCATATTTTCAAGTATTGGTAAGTTAAAATAAATACTTAAAGATAGAGCAAGAATATCAGGGTTAACTGTTTTTATTAAATGAATAAGCTCTTTTGCTGGGGTGTTGGCTCCCAAAAAATAAGCGTTCCACCCATGCAGTTCAAAAGCATCAGTTATCATTTTTATTCCTATCTGATGAAATTCATTTTCAACACAAGCTCCTATTACTTTTTTGTCATTCCGTTCAGATGATATTATTTGGTCATAAAACTCATTTAAAATGGCTTCAACAATTGAAGTTGCCAAATGCTCTGTTGCTACACTAATTTTATTTGTTTCCCAAAGCAGTCCAATCTCATAAAGTGCTCTTTTTATAATATTTTCATAAAATTCTTGAAGAGTAATATCTTTCGAATTCTTATGAACAAATTCAGAACACTTTGAATGGTCACCCGAAATAAGCAATTCACAAAATTCCTTATATTTATTCTGTTCTTTGAAAATAGTCATTGTTTTTTCATTAAAATGAAAAATTGTTTTAGATAGGTGTTGTTCGTTAAAGGCTTATGCAAATTTCACCAAGGTGATTCAAGACTTTAGATTTATATATATGTGCATACGCAATGGTTAAACATTTGGTTACTAATCTGGGTTTGAAGAGAAACCTATAAATACTAAAAATAATTTCAACTTTCTATTTCTCGTTTTAAATTATTCGTTAGTTACCCATCGCAGCGTCCCTTTTAATAAGTCCTTTTAAAGAGACTGATTTGTCCGTTTTATCAGAAATTATTACCACATAAAAACCTGGCTTCATAGATATAGAATAGTGTGGATCTGCGTGTTGTTTTGCAGCCATCATTTGACCGCTCATGTCATATATTCTAATATAGACTTCACCACTAATGCCCTCAATATGAAGTGTGTTTTGACTAGTCCATAGATATACTTTTGATAAAGAGGTATTATTTATTGCATTGGGTACATAGGTCAGTTTATTGTCTATCCAGTCAATACGTGCACTAATGTAGTTTTTAACGTTATTAACTTCTGCAGTATATGAACCCCATGCTACTGGGTTTTCGTGAACCTTGGTATTCAATGTGTTCCATCGCATGAAGTTTAATGATTGCGATTGATCCATTTCTGTGGCATAATCATCCACTACACCAAGTAAGCTTTCTTTTGAAATGATACCATGGTCGCGATAATAGGCATAAGTCGATTTGAGTTGGCTGACCAAAGAAGGGTCGCTAAACAAACGATTCACCAAATCACGTACCCCGTTTGCTGTGCTGCCAGAGAGATAAATCCAATTGGTTTTACTATTGATCGGATAGGTTCGGCTGTCATTCTCGAAAGCAATGTCAAAATCCCATACTGGCCCAAAATAGAAAAGATCGTCATTGCGTTTTTTATACATATAGGTGCTCCAGTAGGTATCTGTATTTCCGCTTATTTCGCCAACCAAAAAGTGACGTAGAAAAGAGGGTATGTCTAAATATTTTCTATATCCAGTAGTTGTATTGGTATACCCTGCAGAATATACGGCGCTTTCCATTGTGTTGAAGTACGATTCAATATAAGCGCTTTGTGTCGGCACAATTTCGTCGTCCTTGGGATATTTTATCGTTGTTGGTATCTTGTTTCTTGCCGATGTAAACCACGAAACTTCCTGATATGCATAAGCATCCATCTCAAGTAAATAACCTCCGGATAAGTTAGGTAAGGAGATGTCAGTTGTTGCCATTTTCTCAACTTCAATTCGTCCGGTTTTCACTTCTATCTGGTCGCAGAGTTGATAGGTACCTTTGTATTCTCCATTCAAAAAAACATCCACGGGCTTACCTGCTGGCGTATATGCCAATTCTAATCTTTTACTTAAATCAAAGGCGAGCAAATTTCGCATCAATGTTTTGTCGCCATAATTATTTATTAAAGTCCAGCTCTTTTCCTTAGCAGGTAAGTCGAGTAGGCTGGCTTTATTATATAATTTCATGCGGTAAGGTTTTTTAGGAAAACCCCAGCTAGCGTTTCCTCTGCCTTTAATTTCAAGACTATCGGTATGATTTTTTGTGCCGTTATCTGATATAATTGAAACGATACCTTTTAGATAAAGGTCTTTGATAACCACATCTTCCGCATTTTTAGTGTGGATGACTACGCTAGGCAAATTGGTGATTTGAGAAAGTTGTGAATCATCACCTTCGCCTTTATAACCATAAAACTCAATTTCGGAGAGATTACATTTGAAATCATTTGGCCCAATGTACCGAACATACCTAAAACCTTTTGAGCAAGAAACATCTTTGCTAGTCAATACATTTTCTGCTGGTGATTTATCAATCAAATGCAAGGGGATGGCATCGCCAAAATCTGGATTGTTTGCCCCCTCGAAAACACCCAGCAACATGCGGTAAGCGTGGCTTGCACGCGGACAATAGGCTACGGTGGTTATAATGTGCTTCTCGCCTAAATCTAGTCCAACCCATCCGCCAGTGCGAATGCATGTTGCAAAAATTGTTTGTAGGTTTCCGTCAAATGCGTTTGCGATGGTGTTAACCGTAGAGGAGCAGGAATATGTATTATAATTAAATGATTCGGATGTACCAATGATTGTTCCAGAAAGCTTAACAGGATTTTGGGCTTTAGTGTGTATAAGGAAAAATAATGTGAGTAATACGAATAGAATGGTTTTTCTCATCTCTTGATAAATTTAAAGATTGATTAGGAATTCAAAGCGGCTAATACAATAATCGGTGCATACCATTCAAAAGTACAGATAAATATTGAACGCTAACCACCCACTCAATTAAGTTTTTTTCGTTACAATTCTTCAAAAAATACAATGTCGGTATCATACTCAAAAACCAGGTAGTCTTCTATATCAATAATTACATCTATATCCATATCCGTTATCTGGATTATAAGAGGCAACTGGCGGTCAATTGACAGTTTAATTACAAACGGGTTATTTTAATTAATTGGAACATAGATATCTGTTTAAATAATCTCGGTAGCAGAAAGTCAATTTTATTGATGATAGGAAACATAAAATCGGGTAATAGCTGCCTGTACGATACTCCACCACTAAGCAAATATAATAATGGGTTTCTATAGTTTATTGTTTCAATTCTTAAGTTTGGAAATTTTTCGATGAATAGCTGTCTATCTCTTTCAAATACAATCCATGGTAAAGCGCCGTTAGCACCCGATAAAGGCCCTTTGGAGGGAATAGTCCAGGTGCCTTTTGTGTCGAATGGTTCGTGGTGAAAATTTTTATATATAAATCTTCCCCACAAAGAATTGGCGGGTTCAATCATAATCATTTTTCCATTTTTTGCTAAAACTCTATTCGTTTCGCATAAAAATTGCTCCATGTCGGGTATGTGATGCATGGTGTCAACCATAAAAATACCTCCAACAGATTGATCGTCAAAGGGCATATTTAAAGCTGAAAATGTCATGTCATTGGTTGATAATTCTAATATGTCGGTGCATATTACCTTAGGTTCAATTTCTTTTAAAAATCCACCACCCGAACCAAGCTCAATTAAAGTGTTGTTCGGGAGATTTTTAATTTCCTTGCTAAACTCATTATACCATTGTTCGTAAAGCTTTTTCAAAAACTTTTTTTGCAAAATAATTTCCTTGTGATAGAGCGTTCTTTCAGGCGAATCTAAGGGATGCTCAATATTGTATTTAATTTTCATCATTTGTCGAATTTTGTTTCTTCCCAATTCTTCATTTCTAAAGCAATAGTATTTATTAAATATCTCGTCAAATTATTAAGGGAGCACTTTAAATTGCCAATGAGCACCTACTTAGTACCGATTGACTACATCAAATTGCCAATGGACAGCCACTTTTTGCCAATGGGTGGGTCTAAGTTACCGATGGGATAAAAGAAAGTGCCGATGGGAGGGTGTAAACTGCCTCGGGACTAGTAAAATCAGCACATTTCACTCCCCATAAAAACTGATAGTTCCACGGTTTTCTTCATCTACTTCGTAGCCATAAATTTTGCGCAGCAGGTTGGCGTATTTATTATATAGCACTCGGCGTTTTAATTTAAGAGTGGGGGATAGCTCACCAGTTGGGGCGGTCCACGCTTCGCAAACTATCCTAAAACGTTTGATATGTTCGTGTTCGCCTAGGCGCTTATTGGTTTTGTCTACTTCTTTCTGGATAATTTTTATAACCTCGCTGTTTTTCACAAGTTCTTTATTATCCCTAAAATGAACCTTGTTTTCGTGAGCCCACATGTGCAAATAATCAAAGTTGGGCGAAATCAGGGCGCTGGCAAATTTCTCGCTCTCGCCAACCACCATGGCCTGTTCAATAAAAATAGATTCTTTAAGTTGGTTTTCAATGGTTTGTGGGGCAATGTATTTACCACTCGATGTTTTAAACATCTCTTTTTTACGGTCGGTTATTTTCAGAAATTTACCTTTAATCAACTGCCCAATGTCACCCGTATGAAACCATCCATCCGCATCAATAAGGTCTGCTGTTAGATCTGGCGATTTGTAATAGCCCATCATAACGCATGGCCCTTTGGTCAGTATTTCACCATCGGGATCTATCTTAACTTCAATATTTTCCAGTACGGGACCCACCGTTCCAATCATCAATTTGCCGGGCACCATGGTGTGGTTGGTGGCAATTACCGGTGACGTTTCTGTTAGGCCGTAGCCTTCCATTAGCTCTATTCCGGCGGCAAAAAACAAGCGACTCAAGCGGGGCTGCAGGGCGGCGCCCCCCGAAATAACAAGTCGTAGATGGCCCCCAAAGGCATCGTGCCATTTGCTGAAAACCATTTTGCGGGCTAACTTGAGTTTAAACCGATAAAAGGCACTGTTGCTGTTTTCGATACCGTACTTTTCGCCCAAACGCATGGCCCAAAAGAAAATTAGTTTTTTGATGCCGCCCAAATCTGCACCTTTAGATACAATGCGATCGTATATCCGTTCAATAACCCGCGGAACAGTGGCAAAAGCATGTACTTTGGCTGAGGCCATATCTGCGGCTATCGTACCTAAATTTTCGGCGTAATAAATACCGCAGCCCTTGGCTTGAAACAAATAGTTGACCAAGCGCTCATAAACATGGCAAAGGGGTAAGAAACTTAAAGCTCGCGTGGCAGAATCCAGCGGAAATAAATCCCACACGCCATGCATGTTGTGCATAAAGTTGGCATGGCTTAGCATAACGCCCTTGGGTTGCCCTGTAGTGCCCGATGTGTATATGATAGAAGCAATATCGGACGGGGTGATTTCTTTTTTAATCCGCTTCAATTCTGCTTTGTGCTTTTCCATGTTATGGATGCCGGACTTGGTAACCATCCTCCAATTTTGAGCACTGGGCACACTATTGAAAGTAAATAAATGTTCAATAGTGTCAATTTTATCGGCAAGGGGTTTTATTTTTTGGTGCAAGCCCGCATCCGAAACAATGACCATCCTAAGCTCTGAGTGCTTAAAAATATATACAAACTCTTCAGCGCTAATGGTAGGATAAATGGGCACATGAATAACGCCCACCATAGTCATGCCCATGTCCACAAAATTCCATTCGGGACGATTGTTGGAGATGGTGGCAATTTTATCGCCTTTTTTAAAGCCCATGCTTAATAGGCCAATGGCAAATTGTTTTGCTTTGTCGTAATATTCGGCTGCCGTAAATTTATACCATTCGCCATTTAATTTGGCGTATAAAATATCGTTTTTAGGATCGGCGTTTTTTAGGTGCTTTAAAATGTCGAAGGTTCTCTCAAAAATCATATTTTAATTATTACCTTTTAATTGGAGTTGACGCGCACAATTTAGTATTTATTTACTAAAATTATTCGTGTTTAATCACGATGCTATAATTTTTTGTGGGCATGGCCAGGGTATTAAAATAAAACTATTCCTATTTTTTATCGTTAAAGCTTATATTTACACAGTATAAAAATTAAACCATGACCATAAAAATACAAGCTCTTTTTCTTTTTTTTATAACATTTTTATATCCCTTACAGGCGCAGGAAACCACTTCGGTATCTTTGGTTTTTGTAGGCGATGTGATGGGGCACGATACCCAAATAAATAGTGCCTACGATGAAAATACAGGGAGTTACCGTTATGATGATTGTTTTAAATACGTGAGTAATATATTTACCGATGCCGATTTTGCTATAGCCAACCTCGAAGTTACCCTAGCAGGTCCACCTTTCATAGGCTATCCACAGTTTAGTTCGCCCGATGCCTTGGCAATTGCTTTGCAAAATGCTGGTGTCAATGCCATGGTAACAGCCAATAACCATTGTGTGGATAGAAGAAAGCAAGGACTTGAACGAACGGTAGATGTGCTGGATAGTCTTGGGTTACCACGCACAGGAACGTATAAAGACGAGGAGGATAGGTGGAGGCATAATCCTATGGTATTGAACAAGAACGGAATTAAAATTGCCCTACTCAATTACACTTATGGTACCAATGGCATTCCGGTTTCCGAACCCAATATTGTTAACCTTTTAGATGAGAGTCTTATTGTAGCGGATATAATCAAAGCCAGGGAGTTGAACCCTGATAAAATAATTGCTTTTGTGCATTGGGGACTTGAATACGAAACCCTGCCTAATGCTAATCAGGAAAAGTTTAACGCTATATTTAAAAATAATGGGGTAGATGTGGTTATTGGTTCGCATCCGCACGTTGTGCAACCCATTAAATTTGAAGAAGATCATTTTGTGGTTTATTCACTGGGTAATTTTGTATCGAACCAGCGTACTGCCCCTCGTGATGGTGGAACAATAATCCGCATAGAACTGAGCAAAACAGGCGATAAAACCCATGTGAGCGATGCCGGGTATTATCTGACTTGGGTGCATACGCCTATTGTAAATGGTAAAAGAGAATTTATGGTGCTGCCCGTAACTGCTTTTGAAAATGAAGCTTTGTTTATGGATGATAAAGCGCATAGCAGGTTATGCGAATATGCCGGTGAAGCGCGCGATATTTACAAACATAACATTAATATAAAAGAATATTTCTTCGATAAAAATATACCTGGCTGGGTAAAAAGTAACTAGCTTTTTTGCGCCAATAGCCAATAGCTATTAGCCATCCTACCACTCCACTTTTTTCCTACGTATGGGCATAGTCATGCATCGGCCACCGCCACCGCCACGTGCCAGTTCGGCACCGCTAATGGTGATTGCATATTTTTGGTAATTTTTTAAATCAACTTTATTTTCAATAACATGCGATGCGGGTATTATTTCAAAACCATTGCTGTTCATCTCTTCTAAGGTATAAACGTTGCGGGCATACCCGATAACTTTACCCGGACCGATGGCAAAAAAATTGGCGCCACTGTGCCATTGTTCACGTTCCTGAATCCAAATATCTTTTCGCCCACCACAATAGAGCGGTTTTAACGGCATACCCAAATTATTGAGGCACTGTACCAAGTTAATTTGTTTTTCGATGTTTTTTACTTTGCCATCTTCGACGGATATAAGGATAGTTTGGTATTTGTTGGGTTGCATGATAATTGGGTCGTAGACCATGCAGCAGTCTCTATCTAATAAGGTAAACACCATGTCCAGATGAATAAAACTCTCCGGTTTAGAGGGAAGCTGTTGAACCACAATGCTATGTTTTCCCTTGTTTTTTTTGATTTGCTCAATGATGAAATCAACGCCGTGAGTGCTTGTACGCATTCCTGTGCCAACAATCAGAATATCCTCGCGGGCTATCAATAAGTCGCCACCTTCAATGGTAATTTTATCATTATCGTGTTCGGCTGTATCGGGGTTTATCGTTTTGGTATTTAATTGAGTGGAGTGGTTGAAAATAGCCTCCATTACCACTGCTTCCCGGCTTCGTACTTTGCTGGCCATTTTGCCAATGAGCACATCGTTATACATGGTCATAGAAGCATCGCGAGTGAAAAAGAAGTTGTGCAGAGGCCGCAATGCATTTCTCTCATTAGATAAAAACCCGGTTAAACTATCCTTATTTAAAGGCACTCCTTCAATAATTTGGTTGGCCAATTCATGGGCTTCTAAATGGAGTAATTGTTTTTTTAAGAACCGCACGTCTTCTAAGTTGCAAATTTTCCTTACAAGGTTCTCTTTCACTTCGGGAATTTTTAATATCCCAGCTAGTAAATCTTTAACCTGTAAGGTTTTTGTAATTTTAGTCAGTACGCCATGTAATTGCTGGTACTCCTCCCGTGCAACGGACAGATTGAGTATATCGCTGTATAAAGCCCTTTCGGCATTTGCAGGTGTCATGTTTTCTACTTCGCTGCCCGGGGTGTGTATAATCACGCCTTCAATTTCACCTATCTCGGAATGTACACTTGTTTGTGTGGCTTCAGTCATATTATTAATGAATTTATTTTAATCTTCGTAATCGCAAAATTTTAGATTTTTTGCGTAAATTTTTCTTTGCAAATTGTTATCCAAACTGTTGCTTTTTTATAGTTTATCCCTAACATCAACCAATCCATAAATCAGCAAATCAGCAAATCAACAGATCGATACATCAACCAATCACCTACAACGGAATTTCCTTTCTTATTTTTGCCAAACTCCATTTTTCCATTAAAGCTTGCTGATAAACTTTGGCTCTATCGCCATCGTTTTTCATTAGTAAAGCCTCAATTTTATCATCCTTAAAATACATGTCTCTAACCAAATTACCTTTTTCTTCCTCAATAAATGTTAAGCTGTTAGAGGATGGCAATACCGAAAAATAATAGTCGCCAAACACTTCGGTTTTCATTCTAAAGGGTTTAAGTTCGAGTTTTAGCTGTTTACCGCAAGCATTTAGTCCGGCTAAATGACCTTGGTGTTCGGCAGCATGCCACAGTCCGGTTATCTGTCCCAAAGGATGTTCGTCTGCGTCGCCAGCAGCATAAACATCAGGAGACGAGGTTTCAAGATATTCATTAACCAGTATGCCACCATTACATTTAATATCGGAGTCCATGGCCAGCTTGGTGTTTGGTAAGTAGCCGATGGAAGATATGATGGTGTCTATCTTGTATTCTTGACCATCTATGGTTATTAAAGAAGCTCCCGATTCAGTTTCGCAATAAGTGATATCTTTGATGCCTAGAAGTAAGTGTACACCTGCTTTTTTAATTGATTGTTCCATTAAATGGGCAAACTTAGGCGTAAAAAAGCGCTTTAATACCATGTTGTTCCTTTCAACCAGTGTTACCTCTTTGCCCAGTTTCACTAACTGATCCACCGTTTCCACACCTTCCACACCAGCGCCTATCACTAAATATTTTTTTGCTTTAACGGCAGAGCGCACAATATTTTCAACTTGGCGTGCGGTATGCACTTGATGTATTTTTTCCTGGGGTAATCCGCTAATATTTAATAACCTAGGGGTTTTTCCAGTAGCAATTATCAGCTTATTATATTTTAAGGTGCCTCTGTGCTTAAAGGTAAGTTCGTGTTTTTGGGTGTTTATTGTTTCTGCTGTGTCGAACAGTAATTCTATATGGTTTTCCATTAACCAATGGTGGTCAGTTAAAGCAAACTCATCTTTCGAAAATCCTGAGGCAATGTGTTTGTTTATTTTTGTTCTTTTGTAGGGCATTCTGTCTTCATCACTTACCCAAAGCACTGAGTCTGTTTTGTTCTCTTCTCTAATTGCTTTGATGGCCGAAAGACCGGCGATTCCTCCACCTATTATTATAAAATTTTTAGCGTTCATAATGGTTATGTTTTTGATAAATATAATGTTTTATGCAACAAATTGTTGTGTATTGGCCAAAAATAGCGCGATAAAAAAAAGCATCTTATATTTGCTTGCCCGTTAAGTGTTGGTACTTTTGTCTTTGTAAATGATATTTAAAAATATGCATCAAATTATTGAACCTACTTTATTGCTCAATAAATCTATTTGTAAAGCGAATATAAAAGGGATGGCCGAGCGTGTAAAAAGTTGGAAAGCTGATTTTCGACCTCATTTTAAAACGCACCAATCGGCCGAGGTAGCAGAGTGGTTCAGAGAGGAAGGTATTGAACGGATAACTGTTTCATCATTTAAAATGGCATTTTATTTTGCTCAAAACGGTTGGAAAGATATTACCGTAGCCTTAACTGCCACAAAAATAAATGCCGATGTAATTAATGTATTGGCATCAAAAATAAATTTAAATATTCTTGTTGAGGATGAGTATACCATTATGGAGCTGGAAAATTTGCTCCAGCATCCGGTGGGTTTGTTTATTAAAGTGGATACGGGCTATCATCGTACCGGGGTTGATGCAGATGATTTAGTGAAAATTAAAAAGCTGTTAAATAGACTCAGAGATACTAAGAAATTGATTTTCATTGGTTTCTTAACTCATGCGGGCAACACCTACCATTCGGATAACAGCAAGGAGTTTATCGAAACTGTTGAGTTGGGATTGGAAAAAATATTGGCATTAAAAACATTTTTAATGGATCAATTCCCGTTGATGCAGCTATCGTGGGGCGATACACCAAGTTGCGCTGTTTATAACAACTTTTATGGTATTGATGAATTCCGTCCAGGTAATTTTGTGTTTTACGATAATATGCAGGTGCACATAGGGTCGTGTCAAATGAGCGATGTGGCGGTTTGTATGGCTGCGCCTGTTTTGGCTGTTCATCCACAGCGCAACGAAATAGTGGTACATGCCGGTGCAGTTCATTTATCTAAAGATCGGCTTGAGCTTGCGGATGGAAGCAGCTCGTATGGAACTGTGGTTAAAATGAACGGACTCAATTGGGATGTAGAACAAATACTCGGGCAGGTAAAATCTTTGTCGCAGGAACATGGTATTATTTCGGTAAGCGAGCATCTTATAAATACCATTAAACCTGGTGATGTGCTTGGTATTATACCTGTTCATTCCTGTTTAACAGCTAATTTAATGAAGCAATTTCTTTGTACCAATGGTAACTTTATTGAAATGTTGAAGTAAAACAAGTTTAACTGAAATATTCAGCAATAAATTATAGTGTTTAAAAGTAACTTTTATGAAGCAGATTTTACTGATGATTGTCCTTGGTTGTATGTTGGCAGGATGTGCAAGCAATAGATATGTTAAAAAGGCGGGATTGCTTGAAAATTCAGGCTTATATTCGGATGCAGCCGATAATTATTTTTCGTCCTTACAAAAAAACATTAATAATATCGATGCCAAGTTGGGGCTTCAGCGTACAGGTCAGTTGGTGTTGGACGATAAAATGGATAAGTTTAAAACACAATATCAAAATGGGGTAGCTAAAGATGCGGTTTATGCCTATAGGGCAGGCGAGGAGTATTATAAAAAATTGCAAGGCGTAGGAATCAAATTAATATTTCCAGAAGAGCAAGCCAGCTATTACCGTGAAGTCGAAGATACCTACTTAAATAGTTTGTATCAGGATGCATCAAAAGCGTTGGATTTGGAACAGTTTAGCAGTGCCGAAGCTCATTTTGACGAGATTTTATCCATTGATAATAATTATAAAGATGCCAAAAGTAAGTGGGCTATTGCCAAATTTGAGCCGATCTATCGAAACGGCAAGGAGTTGATGACAAATAGTATGTATCGTTCAGCCTATCTTGAATTTAAAAATATAGTGGATAACGTTAAAGTGTACGAAAATAGCTTGGATTTGATGAATGAATCGTTGGAGCAGGCAAAGCTGACAATTTATGTACCTTCTATAAACACCAATTTTTCTTCCTATAAAATTCTTGCAAGTCAACTTACGAATAAAGTGGCTAAGGGAATTAATAGTATAAACTCGCCCTTGTACGAAGTGGTAGGCACAGGAGCTACTTTTACCTCAGAAAAAAGTTCTGCATCAAAGGCGTTTCAATTCGACAGAACAAAGGGTGTGGTTAATAACCAGCCCATACCAAATGCTAAGGCTATTTTTAATGGCGAGATTCAGAAATACAGTACTAGTCCGGGTACTTTGATAAAAACAGAAAACAAGGGGTATATTAAGAGAGTAGAGAAATACGTTGATGAAGCAACCAAGCTAACCAAGGAAAGAACTGTTTACGATAAAATAGTTTATTACGAATATATAATGGAGAATCGGGTTAGCCTGACTGTTGCCTATTCAATTAAACGCACCGATAGGGACGAGTTGCCTATATCGGATGTTTTTAACCAAGAAAAAAGGGATAAAGTTAATTATGCCGAGTTCAAAGGTGATTATAAAGAACTTGTTCCTGGCACATGGAAATACTTGGGCAAGGATAGCGATACTGATAAGGTTTATGATAGCGCCTCTTCCATTCAAAGTTTACGTGTTCTTTTTGAAGGTAAAAAAACCATCCAAAGTATAACGGAGATGGAAAATGCTTTAACGGATGAATGTGTAGCGCAAATTACAGAGCAGGTTAAAAAGTATCAGCCCGAAAATTAGTAACAGTCTAATAAATATAATATAGGAATGCGAAATAGTTTATATTTAGTGGTAATAGCTATTCTGCTTTTTTCCTGTTCGGGAAAAAAAAAGCAGGCTGAATTGCTGGAACAAAGCAAGCCAATGTGGTTGAAACAGCGGCCGATAAATGCAGATTATTATTATGGTATTGGCATCACACCTAAAGTGGGTGCTGTCATGTTATTCGAGGATAAGGCAAAGGAACGTGCTTTGGCCGATATATCGGGTCAGATTAATTCTACTATTAAAGCAGAAGCTATATTTTATCAAGTAGAAGACAAGCAGGGGGTAAAAGAATATTTGCAAAACAGAATTAAATCTACCTCATCAGAATATCTGGAAGGTTATGAGTACATAGATAAGTGGGAGGATTTGTCGAATACTTATGCTTTCTATCGTCTATCCAAACAAAAGTACAATGAGGTTAAAATCCGCAGAAAAAATGAGGCCTTTAAATTAGCTAGCGATAAATATTTGGCCGGAATGGGTATGTTAAATGATGGCCAGCATATAGCTGCCATTGAACACTTCGCACTTGCTATCGACGCTTTGAGTGGTTATTTAAATGAATCTACAATGGCAGACGTTCAAGGAAAGCAAATTGATTTGGTGGCTGAATCCACCAAGGAAATAAATGCGATTGTTCAGGGATTAAATTTTGTTGCAAACAAAGCATCATCGGACTTGCAAGCATGTTATGTAGTTTGCGATGCTCAAAGTAAATCGGTAAGTAACATGCCAGTGCAATTAAAATATTCGGGTGCGTATTTGGTAAACGATAAGATAAAAACAGACGATATAGGTAAAATAACCTTGCCAAAATTGTCACCTGCCAATAATGAAGCTGATAATGAATTGATAGCTCAGATAGACTTGGTAAATCTTGGCCGCCAGGTAACACGGAATTTATATGTGCGGAAACTTATAGAACAACAAAGAGCAAATGAAGTAGTGGTTATAATAGCAAAGTAGATAGTTAGCTAATATTACACACATAATCGAATGTAATGCGATTATGTGTGTAATATTAGCTGTTTTTTGAAGAAAAATAGTATAAGAAATTGTCTCATATGGGTTTAGCATACTATATATGCTTTATTAAAGGTAGATTATTCAATTTTGACCATATCGGCAATTTGTAAAAAATAATCAGTACTCCAAATATCGAGTTCTTTCGGGTTTATAATAAACGGATACACATCAGCCTTAACATTCTCAATTTTAGTGTTTGAAATTTTTTGTTTCAATATTTTATAAAACTCAGGATGGCTTAAATTGCCATATTCCGCACCTTCGCTTTGAGTAGCTCGTTCTTTAAAATGGTTAAAGTCGAGGGGAATGTTGTTTCGTACATACCATTCAAAATCGTACCAATCTCGTCCTTTTATGCGGTTCTTCCATTTTCTAAAAAGCAGTGCATGCATCTTTCCGGCAAACAGTCCGGGTAGGGTAAAGCACCTGGTCATAAACGAATAGGGAAGCAGGAGTAGTTTGTATTCGGTTTTAAATTTAAGCGGGGGCAGTTTATCCACCTCAATTTTGATTTTAACGGATGGTTCTGTTTGGAATTTGATATTTACAATGTCGGTATTGTCCTTTAAAAAGGCGGATTCGATATGGGTGTACTGTTTCTTTATTTTCTTATCTATTGAGATGTTTCGCCCGACGGAAGAAAATTCCTTCTCGATTGCTTCAAAATAGTTTTCCAAATTAAAATCGATATCGTTTTGCATTAACGAAAAATCCATATCTTCCGAAAAACGATTTAAACCGTGGAATATGCGTAAACAGGTGCCACCATAAAAGGCGGCCTTTTCAAAAAAGCCCGCCCTTTGTAATCCTGCCAAACACACTTGTTGCATTACTTCGTGCGTGGCATTTTGTTTTTCCTCCTTGGTTTTTATGTTGTATCGCAACATCATTTCGTTAAAAATATCAGCCATCTTGTAATGTGTTAATTAAAAAATTGAGCTCGCGCGTTTTTCTGTTGTGCTGGGAACATTGTTGTATTATCTGAATATCCCAGTTGGGGTGTTCTTCAAAATTAATGCGTAAATCAAAATGAAGATATTCAGAAGCGGCTTTTGCAGATTGAAATCGCAACCCGGCAGTACTGATGATTAAATCGCACAATGCTTTTTCGGGTGATGCTATTACAAAGGCGTATTGGTTTTCAACAATAACTTGGGTTACACCTATTGGATAATAAGCCAAAGGCATGGTGATATACCGAAACAAACCCAAGGGTGTTGAATAGCTTTTTGCTCTTTTGGTTGTGGCGGATATTACGGCACGTACTCTTTCGGGAATTAGGCCATGATACGAAAGGGCACTTTGGAACGATACGTATGAGGGGCCGTACAAATTATTGGCAATTAGCTCTCGCGATATTTCCTGACC
>JAGXIP010000090.1 GCA_024635585.1 Saccharicrinis sp.
AAATCCCCAACGAGGTACAAGGCCAATTTGACGACTGGATGTTTGGTTGTGATATCTGTCAGGATGTATGCCCCTGGAACCGCTTCTCCCAACCCCACAACGAACCCTTATTTAACCCAAAACCCGAACTGCTTTCCATGACCAAAAAAGACTGGGAGGAAATCACCCGTGACGTGTTTCAAAAAGTATTTCAAAAATCAGCCGTAAAACGTACCAAGATTGAAGGTTTACAACGAAATATTGAGTTTTTGAAAAGGGGAGGGGATGTTTAAAAATTTACAAGCACCAAGTACCAAATTCCTCAGTTATCGCATCCCGGAAACTTGTGGGCATCACTTGAGGCATACTTTCCATTTTATTCCTTAATATTGTAATTATGAAATCAAAACGTCAAAACCTACAAACCCACTTCACAAAACTAATCCTTCTTCTGCTTCTTTTTACCGGCTTTATGGCTTGTGAGGATTCCGAAAAGGATCAAGCGCATAGCGAAGCTATCTTTGTAGAAATAGATTCGCTGGTGCAGATAAAAAACTATTTTGCCGCGCGGGACCTTTTTGAACAACACAGTGAAGAGTTAACTGCTTACCATCGATTGCGGACCGGTGTTTTCCTTGACCATGCCTTTAACAGACCGGAAGCATCGGCGGCTAAAACAGACAGCCTGCTGCGCTACCATGCTTCAGAAATGACAGATTCGCTGCGGTACCAGGTAGAAGCGATTAGCCACATCACTTATGCCCGCCTTTATGAATATCAAAAGGCCAAAGAATCGCTGGAGCAAGTACTGTCCAACCATACTAAGTACCTGACCCCGCCCGAAAAGGAAAATATGGAAAATACCCTCATTATTTGGACCGCTTTGGAAGGGCAACCCAAACAAAAGGTAACAAGGGAAGAAGACCTGGACGTTCCCATATTGCGTGACGTGGCCGGATTGCCAAACCTGATGGTGACACAAGATACCCTGCAGCAGCAATTTGTGTTTGATACAGGGGCCAACATTTCAACCATAACCGAATCCACTGCCGCCGCCTTTGGGGTCACCCTTCTTGACGGGACTTTTGAAGTGGGTGCCATTACCGGTCAAAAAATGGGTTCCCGTGTGGGAATCATGCCGCGTTTCTCTCTGGGGAGTATCACCATAGAAAATGCTGTCTTTATCGTGGTGCCCGATGAGGCCCTGGCCTTCCCTCAGGCTGAATACCAGATCAACGGAATCCTGGGCTTTCCTGTGCTGGAGGCGCTGGGCGAAATACAACTCACGGCAGACGACCGTTTTATCGTCCCCCGGGAGCCGGGCCATGCCATAACAAGCAATCTGGCCCTGGACTTTTTAACACCTTTGCTTTACCTCAAAGACAGCCGCGGGAGCGGAACCTATATTTTGGACACAGGTGCCAATAAAACCATGCTTTTTAATACATATTATGAACTCCACCAGGAGGCTTTGCAGGGCGAAAAGGAAATAGACTACTCCTTTGGCGGTGCCGGCGGGTATATCACCCAAAAAGGGGTCTATACCACCTTTATCCCTGAACTAAACGGCAAAAAAATACCCTTGGACTCCATCATTGTGCTTAAAGAACCCCTCAAAGAAGACAACCATTACCTGGGGAACATTGGGCATGACTTTATCAATAAGTTTGACAAGATGATCCTTAATTTTGAGGAGATGTATTTGTTGTTGGAATAGAAGGGGTATGGGTTATAACAAATTATGCTATATTTGAGTACTCCCCGTTAGTAATTGAAAATAAAATCATGTCGTATATACAATAGCCGGTGGTTTGTTTCTGATATAAACATGTTGTGGTGCATATAAAAAACTATGAGAAAAATACTGATACTAATCTTATGCGTAATTACAAGCTGCGCAACAAAGAAAATAACTAGCGAATCTGATTCAAATATATTTTACCCGATTGGTAAGGAAAACTCGAAATTCAACTACGCAAATTCAAATGCCTTCGTAGACCATAGAGATATTTCTAAAACAAAGGAATTTGATGGAAAAATGTATCAAACTCGTGTAATTGAATATTCTTGGGGTAAAAAAGTAGAAACCTTTTATAGAATTGACAATGGTAGTGTTTTTTACTATGATATAAAATCAGAAACCGAAGATTTGATTATGCCAAAAAATCCAATAGTCGGTTATAGATGGACAAATTCGGACAAATCGTGGGAATACGAAATAGTTGAGCTTGACGGGGAATTGGAAACCCCGGAAAAAAAATATTCAGGTCTATTAGTTATGAGAGCTCGTCAATTAAAAGATAGAGATGAAACAAAGTTGACTGAATACCTTAATTATTATCAGCGAAATGTGGGTAAAGTTGCAAGTATCGGGAATGGTGAGTTAATGACTTATAGAGCATATTAGAAAGAAAATACGCATCACAACAACATATAAAAACAATGCTCAATTTGTTCTTGAATCGAAACATCGTACTCGCTTGCAACGCCTGATTGTCCTTTCACCTTCGCTGAAGCTTCGGTGAACGCAGACGGACAATCACGCCCGCCAGCACGCACAGTTTTTATACGAGACGTTGTGTCTAATTTGAAAAATGAAAATTGCGTTAACAATTATATTGACAGTTATATCTTTCCAATTATCAATTGGACAAGTAGCAATTATCCAGGACTCAGACGGCTGGACAAATGTCCGTAAAGCACCCAACGGAGAATCCGAAATAATTCATGAAGTGTACGAAAACGAAGTCTTTTGGTACGATTATGACGCCAACGAAAAAGAAGAAGATTGGATTTCAATTTACATTCCAAAAAATGATTTCTGTTTAGGTAAAAGCGAACCAAATTATAAAGTTGGGTTTATACACAAATCCAGACTATTACCACTTGAAGTATTAAAGAGTTACACGGGAAATGACTTTTCTTTTGAATACAAATTGAGTGAATTTAACTCAGCTAATAGAATTGTTGACAAACAAGAAGGAAAATGGGTTACTGCTATAGACGGTAGACCAGTTTGGGGAACTGATGGCAATTTCCCAAAAATCCAAGTTGATGACATTGAAATTAATATTGATGGGAAGAGGATTACAATTCATAAGGTTTTTTATAGCGACATATTTGAATGTAATAACGAATTTTCCGTATATAAAAACGAAGAAACGTACTTTGTTCACCAATGGAATAGTGACGGGGCAGGTGCCTACGAAATTGTTTGGGTAATAAATAAAAACGGACTTAAACAAAGACTCGTAGGAACAATGATATGAAAAAAAACTAGGCACAACACCGGCTACAAGCTATGGCTTCTACCGGCTCACTCAGAAAATTGCCTAACGGCCAGTTCGCTGCGCTCGTGTCTATAGTATTTTCCATAGGCTTATGTTTTGTTTGCTAAATTGGTCGCTCAAACCAGCTCATAGGAATGTTGTAGAAATACTAAAATAACTAATTCATAAATAATGAAAAAAATAATCTTTACACTTTTTTTAATAACAATTTATAGTTGCAGTAATGACGAAAATAGTGACATTGATAATCCTCTAGACAACCCACAAATTAATTTAACTACATCAATCGTAAATCCTTTAAAAGACAGAGATTATTCATACCATAATAATGGGGTTAATGGTGTTTTTGAGGATCCTACAATACAAAAAAATTTAAAAGGAAAAATTGTACTTACAAATAACCCTGATATTTCTAACAATAACTTAATTGTAAAATGGAATAGTGATATTGACGGACAACTATATGAAGGTAATCCAAATACTAATTTTGAGAGTGAGATAAATGTAAACTTGAGTAAAGGCTTGCATAAAATTTTATTTGAAGTATATTCTAATAATACATTAATAGAAAAAGATTCTATCTATATCTCTAACGTTATTAAACTACAAGGCATTGCTGAAACCGGAAGATCAGTTAAACTAGAATGGTCAAAATATGAAGGAAACAATTTTGTTTCTTATTTAGTATACGGTCAAGATTTTCAACCAATAACTGAAATTAACGATATTAACACTTTAGAATATGAGTACTTTGAAACAATTTCTATGCTTGAAAACAGAAACTATCAAGTAGTTGTTAAAACAACGAATTCAATAAATAATTTAATATACGGAAGTAATATTATAAATTTAAAATCAGGCATCTTTACTGAAATCCCACACTTTGTTACTAAAATAATTAATGATGAAAATAATGGGAAAGTTTATGGAATCATAAATCCAAGAAATAGTTCAGGTACTGGCGGTCTAGTTATATTTGATAATGAGAGTTTAAATTTAGTTTCACACCTATTAACATCTAATACTTTTACAGACTTAGATATTTCTCCAGATGGGCAATTTTTGTATTTAACTCAAAGATATGTTGAGGAATTAACTAAAATTAATTTGAACTCAATGTCGATTGAAACATTTGTTACATCAACCAATAATTGGGGTTTTCATAAAATTGAAGTTGGAAACAACAACCTACTGTATTGTCATAGGACACCGCCAACATCCGGTTCAACAGCTATTCATATTCTAGATGCTCAAAATGGAAATGAAATAGCCATAAGTTATTACGCTTATAGTCATGGTGATATGATATATAATCCATTAAATGGCAGTTTATACCATGGTGAAAGCAACACATCTTCTGGTAGAATAAAAAAGAACACATTTATAAATAACAATTTAAATATTGATGTCACTTATCCAGATTTTTCAAATAACCCTTCCGGAATTCCATATCCATCTCCATTTTTATTTTTATCACATGACAATAATTCATTATTCTGGGAAAATTTTCAATTTGACGTTAACCTAAATGTAATAAGACAGTTTAATACAAAAATGATAGCAAGCAGCCCTAATAATTTATATCTTTCTGATTTAGTAGACGTTTATAACTACAATGATGTAAGTATATTATTTAGTTACCCACCATTTCCTCAGAATAATAATACTCGAACAATTTTATTCACAAATGACAATACAATAATTACAAGTAAAGCGCATAGGCCAAGCATAACAACTGAACCAGATAAAACTTATTTATTTAAAATCAAAATTAATTAAGTGCTTCCTGCAACAGTATAAACACAAGGGCGGTAGCGTGAGTTATGCATAATTTTGAAAAAAATAAGAAAACTGAAAAATCATAGCAATTCACTTATTGTCTTTCATCACTTTGACAATCATTCTCTTTTTTTCAGCCGAAACATTGCTAAAGATATTTGCTTCGGGATTTCATAGTGTAGGAATGTGGCTGAAGTTGATAATCTTTGGCACAATCGGAATTATGATTTTGACACTTGTTTCGTGTCTGACTTTTATAAAACGGAGTAATTAATGTTTTGAAAACGAAATACCCCGCTACCACGCCCCCAAAGCTTCGGGGGAATCGCTTAGCATTAGAATACAACAAATAAAGACCATTATCCGTTCTTACTAAAAACCAGCCACAATGGAAAATGTAAAAACAACTACACCTACTGTTCTGCACTACGCGACCATTGCTCTAAGTGTATTACTGGCTTTTTTAGCCCTGTTTTTTATGGACGAGGGGACATCCGCACTTACTGACTTATTTACCCCGGATAACCTGATGGCGTTAATTATATATTGTACCCCCACTTTTGTTATAAGCTTCTTCTTATTTAAATACCTTTCAAAGGAGATGTTCAAATCAGAAAGTATATTGCTTTCACTCGTTATTGGTATCCCTTTAGGGTTTTCAATGGTTATTTTATTGCTGTTTGCCATTAAGGGATAGCCACGTGGTGTATTCGCTCGGTAGCACTGGTATTCTTAGATGGTTCTCCCCTAATTTAGTTTATTTAACTAAGCCTTGATACGGTTCAATAAGTTCAGTTATCCGGTGCAATAAAATGATAATAATGTATATTTGGACCGTTATAACACGATTGCCCCAAATAAATTCCTTGAACAATGAAAGTCACTTTAACCATCTTTACAATCCTTTTTTTGACAATAAGCACTACAGGATATTCTCAGCAAATTCAAAAGAAAGAGTTTCTTCGCTCAGAAATGGTAACAAAAGTAAATGGGGAACTATATGAAACCTCCTTAATTGGAAGACATTGCGATTTGAGAATTGACTATAAGAAAAGAGCCTATTATTTTTCGTGCATTTCAGCATTTAATCCAAACAAAGTGTATCAAACATTTAAAGTGGTTGAAACTAAGAATGGTAAATATTATGCAGAGTTTCAATTTGATTTAGCAGATGAAAAATCAAAGTATTTGGTAGCTGACAGCATTAATGAAAAGGGAAAAATCGAATTTATAGAATACATGCAATTAGAAGATGGTACGCCCGTAACGTTAACCTATAAATTTTCCAATTGATTTTAATGCCATATACTAATAGCTCTGCTATTCCATCAACGCTCTGCGAAGTTTATAACTTCGCAGCACTACAATATTAATACAAGCACCTAACCTACCAACCATCTTCGATGGTTCTCCTCCTATTTGTTTTTAAGAAAAATATACCTACTTTTAAATTACCAACTACTTGATTATGAATGAAGGGTATAAAATACACGACCAAAGCAAACCGCATTTTATAACCACTACGGTTGTAGATTGGATTGATGTCTTTACAAGAAAAGGGTATCGGGACTGTTTGATAGCAAGTATGGATTATTGTATTCAGCATAAAGGAATGGTCGTGTTTGCCTATGTCATTATGAGCAATCATATACATATGGTGGTGCAAGCAAAAGATGATAATCTGTCTGACCTGATTAGGGATTTTAAAAAACACACCGCAAAAGCAATACTTCATTTAATACAAACAGAGCCCGAAAGCAGAAAAGAGTGGATGCTGAACCGTTTTAGAAATGCTGCTTCAAGCCATTCAAGAAATAAAGAATTTCAATTTTGGAAATATGGCAATCATCCTGAAGAGATTTTTACAGAGAAGTTTCTTTGGTCAAAAATCCATTATATACATTTAAATCCGGTGCGTGCAGGCATTGTTGAAAAGGCTTCTGAATATGTATATTTCAGTGCTTCTAATTATGTTACCGAAAAAGGTATCCTGGCATCAGTAACCATTCCTGAGCCCCCTGTTGTGGATGTATTAAAGCCTTCCTCTTTTATTAATTATTTAGGCTATTGAATGTTATTTGCTGCTTTTATAAAAGTTTAGGTGTGCCATCGCAGATGGCAGGGACGATTAGCAAGTTTATTTTGAAACGTGATGCTGCGAAGTTGCAAACTTCGCAGAGCTTTATTCTAGATCACCCCAAAAACACATACCTGCTATCCGCCGTCACCCCGGATGTTGCGTTCTTGAAACCGGCCCAGCAATGCACCTCGGTATTTGCAAAATAGGTGGGCAGCGGTTTTTGTCTTGTGGCATCAGCAAGGCCGGGTTTCTTGAAGAGGAAGCACCCCGACTGGAAAAATGGCTGAATCAAAATATGCATGGCGAAATGCAGTATATGGAAAACAACTTTGACAAACGCCTCGACCCCGCATTATTGGTGCCGGGAGCCAAAAGAGTCATTTCGTTATTGCTCAATTATTATCCGGCGGAATCCCAGACAGAAGACACCTATAAAATCTCCAAATATGCTTATGGCAACGACTACCATTTTGTCATCAAAGACAAACTAAAACAATTGATGCATTCTATAGAAAAAGAAATCGGGGAAGTAGCCGGAAGGGCATTTGTGGATTCAGCTCCTGTGCTCGATAAAGCCTGGGCTGCCAAAAGTGGACTCGGCTGGATAGGTAAAAACGCCAACCTCCTTACCCGCCAAGTGGGTTCCTTTTATTTTATAGCAGAATTGATACTTGATCTCGAACTCGACTATGACACCCCGGTGACAGACCA